>JAZSIW010000073.1:0-6875 GCA_045534025.1 Eubacteriales bacterium
TAAGACCGGAAACTTTGCTGTAATCAGGGAAACCAATATGGCGGCAACACTTCTTGAGGGTGGTTTTATAAAATCTGTGACCGACAAAAGCATTTTTGATGCACATTTTGAAACTATTTCCGTATTCATCGCAAACGTTAAGGCCAATCCATTACTCAAGTCCGTTTCCAACACCGGCGGCAGTACAACCAAGTACCAAAGCTGTCTTGACAACCCCTCCGGCGGCAGCAAGACCAATGCGTCTATCTCCGCTTCCGCAACCGTCACTCAAACAGGCGGAACAGACGCCCTCACTATCAGAGGTTGGACCGTACACAGCGACGGTATAAGCGCCGTTAAGTACAAGGTAGACAGCGGCAGCTACAAAGCCCTTACCACTTCTTTAAGAGAAGACGTTAAAGCGGCAATTACAGGCTACTCCAACTACGACAACTGCGGCTTTGACGGAAGCGTCTCATATAAAAACCTGTCTGCAGGCAGTCATACCGTAACCATTCAGGCCACCACCAAAAAGAGCAACACCTACACGGTGGCAACCATCTCCTTAACGGTTAAAGACCCGATTGCACCTACAATATCCAACGTTACCGTAAGCAACGTTACCACAAGCGGCTACCGTGTAAGCTGTACCGTAAGCGATAACGCAGGTATTGACCGTGTAGAGTTCCCCACCTGGTCTGCGGGCGGCGGTCAGGATGACCTTATATGGCACAGGGGCACAGTAAGCGGCAATACCGCTTATTACGACGTTAAGATTTCCGAACACGGCAACAGCCAGGATGTATATGCAACCCACATTTACGTTTACGACATCTCCGGCAACCAAAGCTCCTATGCTTCTCCCGGTGCAAACCTCAGCTCTGACAGCACCGCACCCAAGATCTCCGGCGCTACCACATCCAACATCAATTATTGGGGCTTCGACGCAAGCAGTAATATAACCGACAATATAGGCGTTACCAAGGTTCAGTACGCAGTTTGGTCCTCCAACGGCGGTCAGGACGACCTGAAGTGGTATGATGTTTCATTGTCGGGCAACACGGGCAAATTCCACGTGGACATTGCAAACCACAACTATGATGCAGGCACATATAACATTCACTTCTACGCTTGGGACCTTTGGGGCAACACAGGCAAGGTAGAAATGACTGTTAACGTACCTGCGCCCGCATATCCCACAGACGCAGGCTACATCCCCGTAAGCGCATTCAACGCAGGTCAAAGCGCCGCTTCCAGCCAAGTGTTGACATCCGGCACCTTCACAGGTCAGGATTGGGGCGTTCTGGTGCTTGAAGCTTCCGGCGCGGGCTATGTTGTAAAGGCAAGATATGAAAGCGGCGTAGCTAAGTCCGTTACCGCCACAAGCACCAACCCCATTGTTGCGGTACACAAGGACGTGGCAGAGGCGTTTGCGGCTTTTGCGGACGTACAGGTTGGTGACGAAGTCAGCATTGAAGGCGTTAACCTTTCCACAGGCAAGGTGCTTGCTAAAGCCCATGTAAAAATTCCCTTCTCCTTTGTTTTGGTTGATGGCTCTGACTACACTTTGGGTGACACCTTTGTTACCGTAAGAGCTTCCGGCGCAAAGGCTACCACCATAGCGGCTGAATTTAAGTGCACCGTTAAAGTTTTCTCCGCAAACGGCGTTCTGCTTGATGACAACGCAATAGGCGGCACGGGTTGTATAGTTAAATATTTGAACAGCGCAGGCGGCGTTATTGATTCCGCAACGATAATTGTTCCCGGGGACATTACGGGCGACGGCGCAGTAAACACCACCGACCTTGTTTGTGTAAAGAAGATTATGAACAAGGGTGCCGACTTCTCCAGCGCATTTGACTGCGCAGGTGACGTTACGGGCGACAAAGTGGTAAATACTACCGACTATTTGACAATAAGAAAACACTGCAGCAGCGTTAACAAGATTTACGAATAATTTGAACCGGTCAGAAAAACTCGGGCGCAAAAAACACCCCGAGTTTTTCTTTACAATAGCACCTTTATTACTATCGTGTTCTGCGCCTTTGTCAGCGGTCTGACCCCATGAAGCCTGTCGGCTTCATGGGGTGTTTTTTATCCTCTTTAAAAACCGTCAATTACCCTACCCCACCTTTATTTGTAAAAAACGCACAAAAATTCCCTTTGTTTTTCTATAAATGTGCCATTGACTAAAAATACTTTAATATGTTAGTATAAAAATGAGTTAGTTTTTAACTCGCAAATATTGTTTGCAACTTTATTTGGCACATATATTTATTTTTAGGAGGTTATTTTTATGAGACGGTTTTTGTGTTTTATTCTTTCGCTCTGCTTTGTTCTCTCCTTGGCCGCGGTAACGCCCGCTGACAAGCTGTTTATTAAGGCTGATGCCGCTTCCAGCGTAACGGGCGGCACTCTTAACTCCGCTACCTTTATTATAGACCCCGGTCACGGCGGCTCTGACCCCGGCGCCATGCTTGGCACCAGAGAAGAAGCGGATGACGTACTTAGGCTGTCACTGCGTGTTGCACAGCTTATAGTTGCTTCCGGTGAGACCTGCGCACTTACCAGAATAAACGACGCTACCCACAGTCTTGAACAAAAAACAAGTATTGCCAACAGCGGTAACTTCGATTACTTTGTAAGTATACACAGAAACGCTTCCGGCGTTGGCGGCATAGGTATAGAAAGCTATTATTACAGCGGTGCAAGCTCTACCTCTACAGGTGCAAAGCTTTGCACAAGCATACACAACTCTATGGTTGCTTCAGGCGTGTGGACCAGGAACAGAGGCGTTAAAACCGCAGCCTATTATGTACTTAAAAACACCTCTATGCCCGCTACTTTGTTGGAGGTCGGCTTTATAGACGTTGCTTCCGAAAACGTTATTTTCGACACACATTTTGAAACAATAGCTATATCCATTGCCAACGGTATGCTTGCAATGGTTGGCAAGTCCGTTGTTACCACCAAATATCAAAGCTGTATGGACGCTCCCTCCGGTGCAAGCGTTACAAACGGTGCTGTTTCCGCATCCGCAACCCTTACCAAAACCAAAGGGGTTGACAACCTTACTGTTAAGGGTTGGACCTTGCATACCGACGGCATCAGCTCTGTCAGATACAGCGTTGACGGCGGCAGCTATACAAACCTTACTACCGCATTAAGATCTGATGTTCAAAATGCAATATCGGGCTATTCCGATTATTCAAACTGCGGCTTTACGGGTAATATCCCTTGCGATGCCCTTGCCGCAGGCAGTCATACGGTAACCATACAGGCGGTGACCAAAAAAAGTGCAACCTATTCCGTTGCGAAAATAACTTTAACGGTCAAGGACCCCTTGGCAGACTTTGTTTTAAACGGCTCGCCCGACTTCACCCTGGATGAAACCTATGTTACCATTAAGGACGCAGGCATAAAGGCTTCGGAAATAGCGGCAGAATTTAAGTGTGATGTTAAGCTTTACTCCGCAAGCGGTGTTCTTATGGACGATGCTGCCGTGGGCGGCACGGGCTGCGTTGTTAAGTATTTAAGCAGCACGGGTGAGGTTTATGCTTCTGCTACCGTGGTTGTCCCCGGTGACATTACGGGCGACGGCGCAGTAAATACCACCGACCTTGTTTGCACAAAGAAATTCATCGGTGTTGGCTACGACAAGTCAAACCCCTTTAACGTTGCAGGCGATATTACGGGTGACAGCATTGTTAACACTACAGACTACCTTACAATAAGAAAGCATTGCAGCGGCGTTAACAAAATTTACGAATAAATTGATAAAGCAATAAAACGAGGCATCAAACAGATGCCTCTCTTTTTTATTCCAATTCACAATACAGCTTGCAGAAGGCTTCCGCCGCAAGGGACGCCGCCGCCTTTGCCTCATCAAGGCTGTTGGCGGCGCTGCCCACCTCCAAAAGCATACTTCCGCCGCACAATTGTTGGTTATAGCTGGCACGGCGCAAATACAAGGGACGTGCAAAGGTGGGATGGGCATTAAGGTACTGTTGATATTTTACAGCTACGGAAAGATTTGTCTTCCAAGCGCCGTGGCTTGCTCCCGCCTCGTCCGTGCCTATTACAAGCATAACCTGCGCAACGGACTGTCCCTCCACACTGCAAAGGGTTTTTTGGCTTTGTCCGCTTCCGTCGGTTACCGCATCTCTGTGGATATCTATAACGTAGCGTATGTCGGGGTGCTGTTGCAGCCATTGCCTGCAAGCACTGCGGGAAGCGGTATAGGAATTATTATAGGAAAACTCGTCGTACAGGCTTTGGTCGTGATACACGGTTATTCCGTGGCTTTCCAGCACTTCCCCAAAGACAGTGCCCACCGCCACCACGTTTTCCTCAATATCCGTGCTTCTAAAATCCTCGCCTTCCAAATAATATTCCTGTCCCGACGGTAAATACGCTTCGGTGCCGTGGGTATGTATGATTAAAACCGAGCCTGCGCCTATGTTTTGGGTAGTTGCGGCAAGGTTTTCCAAATTTACACTGTACTTTGTCTCGTTGGAAAGAAGCAGCTTTGGATTATCCGTGGGCTCCAACCGTGACAGGTTAACAGCCTGCACCGCAACCGCCCCTTCAGGCATGGCAAGCTCCTCGGAGGTGCTTTCTTCGTGGGTACTCTCCTCAAAGATTACATACTCTGTGCTTTCCTCGGTACTGTGCTCCTCTTTTTCCGAATACATTGGCTTGTCCGCCGTGTAGGGTACATATAAAGTACCTGTTGCCAAACGCTCCAAATACGCCTGTCCCTTGTCGGGGATTGCCGCCGCGCCCTTCGGAACTGTGACAATGGATATTGCAGCAGCGGTTATGATTGCAAATATTCCTTTCTTCACAAAAATCCCTCCCGTAGAATATATATTCACGGGAGGGATAATTTATTCCATTTAAGAAACTGCTTTATTTTTGGCACGCTGAAATCTGCTGTTTATTTTTACGTCTGTGCTGAGCCTCGGTAACAAGCCTTGCGGCAAGAGTTGCCAAGGTTACAGCCAGAGACATACTGCCTGCCACCAGCAAGGTGGAAACGGCGCCGTTAACGCCGCCTGAATTGTCACCCTGTCCAAAACTGAACATGGTGCGGTAAAGCATAAGTCCCGGCACCAAGGGGATAATTATGGGGATGGAAAACACCGTTGCCGGCGCTTTTAAAATCCTTGCCACCGCCTCGGCGCACAAACAACCGAAAAGTGTAGCTAAAAACACCGCCCCTACCTGACTTAGGCAGGTTGAAAGCGCCATATAAAGCACAAAGCTTATGCCGCCCAAAATCCCTGCTATGGCAGAATTTTTACGTCCCGACCTGACGCTTAGGGCAAAAAAGAAGATGGAAACAGCACTTGCCAAACCCATTACAATATAATCCACAGCGCCACCCCCTTATATTGACAGCACCATTGCCACCCCTGCGGCGATGACAACGGCGGTTATAAGTGCGTCAAACATACGGGCGGCGCCTGAGATAAGGTCGCCGCTTAGGGTGTCACGCAGGGAGTTGGTAAGGGCAAGTCCCGGCACCATGGAGATAATGCCGCCAACGATGATGGCTTCCTGATGAAATACAGGGAAAACCGCTACCGCCACCCTTGCCAAAGCGGTGGTTATAATACAGCTTAGCATAACGGAAATAAAGTTGAGGTTGCCAAGCTTGTCGGCATAAAGCTTTAATACCTGCGCTATGGCGGTAACTATCACCGTGGGCAAAAAGTCCACCGCACCGCCGCCGAATACAAAGCTGAAAAAGCCTGCTGCTACCGCGGTATACAAAACCGAAAGCCAAGGGTTTCCGCCTTTTATCTTGTCAAGCTCCGCAAAGGCGCCGTCCACATCCAGCTCTCCGGAGGAAACCCTGCGGGAAAGCCCGTTATATGCGGCAATGCCGCTTAAGTCCACATCTCGGCTTTTTATGGAGACCGACTCCGCCCTATGGACACCGTCCAGCTCCGCACTTACAAGCATAGCCGTGGGGAAAGCCACAACACTTATGTTTACAGCACCGCAGGCTTTAAGCACACTGAGACAGCACTCCTCTGCCCTGTAGGTCTCCCCACCGGAACGCATCATACCTTCGGCTATCTTTATTGCTAAATCCACGCCGTCCTTTACTGCCGCCTTCATGGGTTTAGTCCTCCGCTTCGTCCTTACTTTCTTCGGTTTCTTCCTTGTCTTTATCTTTGTCTTTATCCTTATCCGCATTCTTACCGTAATGCTCTATACAAATGCGGTTGCGGGGACTGCCGCCGCCCACATAGCCGAAGTAAGTACCTTCGGTATACAGATTGGCAAAGAAAGATACTTTGTTGCTTGTAGGGAAGGTATAGCCCACAGGGAGCTCCTTATAAATGCAGTCGCCGTCCAAAACCGCGATATAAGAGTCAAAAGCGCGCTCATTATTAAGACGGAAGGACACAACAATAAGGTCTTCTTTGGGGCATTTGCACCCGTCAAAGCATATTGCCTGTGTTTTTTTGTCGTACTTAACATCAATGTGGCAGTCACACTTTTCCGTAGGCTGAGTGCCTGCTGCAAAGTAGCCCTTTGTTATGGCACTGCCGTTGAATCGGTTGTTTGCCGCATCGTAGTAATATATGTCTCTGCGACAGGAGTCCGTAGGAAGCTTGCCCGAAACAGAGCAATATTCCACCTCAATAATATCGCGGGGGCGGTCAAAGGTCTTTTGATACTCCACACCGTCCTCATCAAGATTTGTATAAACCTTTTCAAACACACGGTCCCAAAGGCTAAGGGCGGGGTTGTACAAAAAGCCGCTTAGCGCCTTGTTGTTGTCGTAGCCAAACCACACGCCGCCCACATAATCGGGGGTATAGCCAAGGAAGGTACGGTCGCGGTCGTCGTTGGTAGAACCGGTCTTTGCCGCTACCTCT
>JAZSIW010000141.1:0-14365 GCA_045534025.1 Eubacteriales bacterium
TACTGGAGCAGATTGGCTCCGGCGGCTTCAGCAAGGTATACAAAATACGGAAGGTCGGCGACGAAGAAGAGTTTTACTCTGGCCTTAAGGTAGTCTCCATCCCTCAATCGGAGGAGGAATACCGCAAATACAGGGGCGAGGGCTACGACGATGCCAGCATTACTACCCTGTTCAGGGAGCAGGCCGACCGCATTGTTTCGGAGATTAAACTGATGCGCAAATTCCGCGGCACTGCCAACATTGTCAGCTACGAGGACCATCAGGTTGTGCCAAAAAACAACTTTCCCGGTTGGGATATTCTTATCCGTATGGAACTGCTTTCGCCGCTTACGGATTATTACAACAGTCACCCCTTAAACGAAAGCGAAGTTGTTAAGCTGGGTATTGATATATGCAACGCCCTTATGCTTTGCGAGAAAGAAAACATTGTTCACCGTGACATAAAGCCGCAAAACATATTTGTAAGCAAGTACGGTGACTTTAAGCTGGGTGACTTTGGCATTGCCCGTGTAATGGACAACGCCACCCACGCCACACGTGTGGGCACGCCCACATATATTGCGCCCGAGGTATATAACGGTACCATTTGCGACAAGCGAACGGATATCTACTGCCTGGGTATGGTACTGTATTGGCTGCTTAACGAAAGGCGCTTGCCTTTCCTGCCTTTGCCGCCCGCCATGCCCTCCTCTGCGGATATGGAAAATGCCAATATGCGTAGACTAAGCGGCGAGCCGATGCCTGCGCCAAAAAACGGCAGCTCCGCCCTTAAAACAGCGGTTATGAGGGCGCTTTGCTTTGACCCCAACGGCCGTTATTTTACGGCGGAAGAATTTAAGGCGGCACTTATTGCCACCTGCTCCGCAGGTTTCGTTCCGCCTGTTCAAATGCAAAGAGGTGTTTACGGTGCGCCTGCACCCGCCCCAAAACCCACACCGAAAAAGAAGAAAAGCAAGGTGGTTTTGATAGTATTGCTTGTACTCCTGCTGTTTTTTGCGGCAGGCGGCGTAACCCTTGCGCTTTTACTTAACGGTGAGGACAAACCAAATGAAGACAGTCCGCACGGATTTACCGACCCCTTGCATTCCGTAGAAACAAGCGAAAGCTCCGAGGATATACCCGAAAGCACCGAAGGCGCATCCGAAAGCTCTGAGGTCGTTTCCGAAAGCACCGAGGACGTTTCCGAAAGCTCTGAGGACGTTTCCGAAAGCTCTGAGGTCGTTTACGAAAGCACCGAGGTCGTTTACGAAAGTTCTGAGGAAGCGGTGGTGTTAAGTACCGTTACCGTGCAAATAATGCCCGAAAAAACAGAATACTGCATAGGCGAAGAGCTTGACACCGCAGGGCTTAGCTTAAGTCTTGAATACAGCGACGGCACAAGCGAAACCGTTACCGACGGCTTCACCTGCACGCCGGAACGCTTTGATACTGCAGGTGTGCAAACCGTAACGGTAAACTACGGTGACAAAACCGCAAGCTTTGCCGTAACCGTAACAGAAAGCGATTACAGCTATCTGAGCCACGCCGACGTGGGTGAGTATATTACTTTCGGCAGCTACGAGCAGGATAATAAGACAAGTAACGGCGCAGAAGACATAGAGTGGCTTGTTTTGGATAAACAAAACGGCGCATTGCTTGTTATAAGCAAATACGCCCTTGACTGCAAGCCCTATAATGAAGATTGGGTAAGCGTAACCTGGGAGACCTGCACCCTGCGTACATGGCTTAACGGCAGCTTTTACAACACCGCATTTTCTTCCGAACAGCAGGCGATGATCCCAAGTGTGACGGTCAGCGCCGACGATAATAACTACACCGGCGTAGGCGCAGGCAACGCCACAACGGACAAGGTGTTCCTTTTAAGCTTGGACGAAGCCGAAGAGTATTTCGACTCTGACAACGACAGGATATGCACTCCCACCACCTACGCAAAAGCAAACGGCGCATACACAGGCACGGATTACTACGGTAACTGCTGGTGGTGGCTACGCACACCCGGTGTAAGCCGTTCTCATGCGGCGGATATAAGCGACACGGGCGCAACCTACCTAAGCGGCGACGACGTGGGCAGGATAGGCGACGGAATCCGCCCCGTTATTTGGATAAAATACGAAGAAGCGGCAAAGGCACCCGCGGAAAACGAAGTCAGCTGGCGTTTGGAAAACGGCACGCTTACCGTGTACGGCAGCGGAAACATGGAAAACTACAGCGCCGAATCCCATCCGGAATGGTATGAACAGCGGGACGAAATCCGCCGTATAGTAATAGAGCCGGGCGTAACAAGCATTGGAAGCTTTGCTTTTTACCGTTGCGAAAATGCAACAAGTATAAGCATAGCCGACACGGTAAAGACAGTGGGCAACAGCGCTTTTTCTGCTTGCAGAGCCCTTGAAGAGATAAGCTTTCCGAAAAGTGTAAGCGCTGTAGGCGAGGGTGCGTTTTACTACTGCGATAGTCTGAAAAACATACATGTAGATGACGGCAACCCCTTTTACGGCAGCGAAGACGGCATCCTGTTCAGCAAGGATATGACCGCTTTGATTTGTTACCCCTGCGGACGAGCTGCCAAAAGCTACGATATGCCGCAAAACGTGGAATCTGTCGGCGCATGGGCTTTTTTCGGAAGCACTGAATTGGAAAACGTCAACTTCCCCGACGGATTAAAAACCATAGGCGACTATTGTTTTTCGGGCTGTTCAAGCTTAAGCACCGTTATTCTGCCGGAAAGCACCGAAGCTCTTGGAGCAGAGGCGTTTTACAACTGTATCGCGCTTAAGGATGCGCAGCTGCCCGGAATTAAAAGTATAAGCAACATTGCGTTTTACAACTGTTCTGCCCTTGGCAGTGTTTCCTTTGGAAGCAGTTTGCAAACCATAGGCGCTTATGCGTTTAACAATTGCACCGCCCTTGAAGCTGTGTATTATACGGGCAGTATGCAGGAATGGGAGCAAATTAGTATAGGCGAAGGCAACTCCGCTTTGGCTCAGGAAAAAGTAAACTACACCGAATAAAGCAGAGCAGGCAGCGTTTTATCGCCGCCTGCTTTTTTCAAAGTCCCCCATGAAGCTGACGTGCTTAACGGGATACTTGCAGAAAAGGCAAGAAAAAACGCAAAAAGTGTTTCTTTTATCCTAAAAATGTGTTATAATGTGTTAACTGTATTTTTGCGAGGTGGCTGTTTTGGAAAATAAATCCTTATGGCAAGGCTGGGAGGTCTTGGAGCAGATTGGCTCCGGCGGTTTCAGCAAAGTATATAAAATACGAAAAGTTGATGACGACGAGGACTATTTTTCTGCCCTCAAGGTGGTGTCCATCCCTCAAACCGAGGACGAATACCAAAAATACATAGACGAAGGCTACGACGTTGACAGCATCACATCCATCTTTAAGGGAATGACCGACAGAGTAGTGTCGGAGTTTAAGCTTATGCGCAAATTCCGCGGCAACTCCAACATCGTCAGCTATGAGGACCACAAGCTTGTACCGAAAAAAGATATCCCCGGTTGGGACATCCTTATACGTATGGAGCTGTGCACCCCACTGCCTCAGCACTATAATACACGCCCCCTTGACGAGGCGGAGACCGTAAAGCTTGGCGTTGATATATGCAACGCCCTCTCCCTTTGCGAAAAAGAAAACATCGTCCACCGTGACATAAAGCCCCAGAATATATTTGTGGGCAGATACGGCGACTATAAGCTGGGCGACTTCGGCATTGCCCGTGTAATGGACCACGCTACCCGTGCAACCCGCGTGGGTACTCCTACATATATCGCCCCCGAGGTGTATAACGGTAACAAGTGCGACAACAGGGCGGATATCTACTGTCTTGGTATGGTGCTGTATTGGCTGCTTAACGAAAGAAGACTGCCCTTCCTTCCCCTGCCCCCCGCCGCCCCCTCCTCTGCAGATATAGAAAACGCCAATATGCGCAGACTAAGCGGTGAGGCTATACCCGAACCCCAAAACGGCTCCCCCGCCCTTAAAAAGGCGGTTATGAAGGCGCTGTCCTTCAAGCCCGAGGACCGTTTTGCCACAGCGGCGGAGTTTAAAGCGGCACTGACAAACAGCACCCGCATTGTTGTTCCGCCCCCGGTCGCAGACGAAGATAAAACCGTACCCGTAAAAAAGCCCGAGGCTGCAAAGGATACTGCCGTAATTACCGATAAACCTGCGGAAAAGAAAAGTAAAAAGGGGCTTATCGCAGTAATTATCGCCCTTCTGCTGCTTCTTGCCGTCGGCGGCATTGCCATAGCAGTTCTCCTCGGCGACAACGAGGATAAACCCGAGGACAGCACACCCGTTTCGGTAATCGAAAGCTCCGGGGAAAGCTCTGAATCGTCGGAATCTTCGGAATACAGCGAAAGCAGCGAGTCCTCCGAGAGCAGTGAAAGTTCCGAGGGAAGTTCCGAAAGTAGCGAATCCTCCGAAGAAAGAGAAAGCTCCGAATTGTCTGAAAGCAGCGAAAGCGCCGAAAGCTCAGAATACAGCGAAAGCGACCGGGAAAGCTACGAAGACTCTTCTGTTGAAGAAAGCTCCGAATTAGAGGAGCGCGTTAAGAGCAGCGAATACACCGAGGAAGAATCCTCAGAAGAAGCACCGGTAGAACTTAGCCAAATACTGCTTCGCACCGCACCCGCAAAAGTACGCTACTTTGTGGGCGAAAGCCTTGATACCACAGGGCTTACTCTGACCCTTGAGTACAGCGACGGCTCTACCGAGGCTATAGATACGGGCTTTAGTTGCACCCCTACAAGCTTTGACAGCGCAGGCACTAAGACAGTGACCGTCAGCTATGATGATAAAACCCTTACCTTTGACGTAGAGGTAAAAGAGATTGAGGTTGAGTCAATTTCCGTAAGAAACAATCCCACGGACACAAGCTATTTTGTAGGCGAAGACCTTAATACAACCGGGCTTAAGATAACCGTAAATTACAGCAACGGCACAAGCGAGGACAAAACGAGCGGCTTTACCTGCAACCCCACAAGCTTCGACAGCGCAGGCACAAAGACTGTAACGGTAAACTACGAGGACAAAACCGCCACCTTTGCCGTAACTGTCTCCGAGGTTACGGTCACCTCTATCTCCATTAAAGCCAAGCCCACGGATACAAGCTATTTTGTAGGCGAAAGCCTTAACACCTCGGGGCTTAAGATAACCGTAAATTACAGCAACGGCACGAGCGAGGACAAAACAAGCGGCTTTACCTGCAGCCCCACAAGCTTTAACTCTTCGGGAACTAAAACAATTACGGTTACCTACGGCGGCAAAACTGCTACCTTTGCCGTTACTGTCTCCGAGATCACGGTCACCTCTATCTCTGTTAAAACCAATCCCTCGGATACAAGCTATTTTGTAGGCGAAAGCCTTAACACCTCGGGGCTTAAGATTACCGTAAATTACAGCAACGGTACAAGCGAGGACAAAACAAGCGGCTTTACCTGCAGCCCCACAAGCTTCAGCTCCTCAGGCACTAAAACAATTACGGTTACCTACGGCGGCAAAACGGATACTTTTACCGTTACCGTGGAAGAAGCCCTGTCCCCAAGCGTATCCGTAGGCGACTATATCACCTTCGGCAGCTACGAGCAGGATAATAATACCGGAAACGGCAAGGAAGCTATAGAGTGGCTTGTGCTTGACGTTAAAGACGGCAAAGCCTTGGTAATAAGCAAATACGCCCTTGACTGTCAGCCGTACAATACAAGCGGAACAAACGTAACCTGGGAGACCTGTACGCTGCGCACATGGCTTAACGGAACTTTTTATAACACTGCCTTCAGTACGGCGGAAAAATCTAAAATCCCCACCGTAACGGTAGCGAACGACGACAACCCAAGGTTCGGCACAGAGGGTGGAAACAACACCTCCGATAAGGTTTTTCTTTTGAGTATAAATGAAGCGAATACATACTTTTCGTCGGACAGCGCAAGAGAATGCGAGCCTACAGCCTATGCAAAGGCACAAGGTGCAGATACCTCTACAAGCAGCAGTTACTATGGTAATTGCTGGTGGTGGCTGCGCTCTCCCGGCGGCGGTCAGGACTACGCTGCGGTCGTGACCAGCGACGGCTACGTCGGCGTCAGCGGCTACGGCGACGGTGACAGCGACATCTCCGTTCGTCCCGCTTTGTGGATAAATCTTTAATCGATACTCTAAGAATCGTTAATCATCCGCAGCGAGCCAAGCGAGCAAATCTTCTCCTGTGCTCTGCACAGGAGACCTATTGCCGTCCTGCGGCTGAAAGGACAACTGCCATGTTTGTGTTTATTATGCTTATTGCGGTCTCGCTTCTGGCAGGAGCAAGCTATTATCTTTCATATCGGCTATACCAAGGGCTTGCCGCCTTTTTCACGGGACTGCGCTTTTGGCACGTGGCGGCGGTAGTTGCCGCCGCAGTCTTGCTGTTGCTGTTGGGATTTGGACGTGGGTTTGTACCGTTTTTTAAGAACACAAAGCATATTTTCGGGTTTGTGGGCGCTTACTGCATGGGCGTACTGTTTTATCTGCTGTTGTTTACGGCGGCTGCCGACCTGCTTATGTTGGTACCGCGGCTTATGAAGCTGCCCTTCACCGCCCACCGTCTGTTCCACGGGTTTGTGTGTCTTGCGGTTTTGCTTTCCACGGGTGTTACCTGCGTTTACGGCTTTATCAACGGGGCGCAGATCGACCGTGTTGAATATGAGGTTTCCGTTGTGGGCAAAAAAGACATCTCGGATATAAACATAGTAATGATAAGCGATTTGCATCTTGGGGCAGTTGGCTCTGAGCGGCGGCTGGAAAAGATCGTTGCCGAAATTAATAAGCAAGCGCCTGATTTGGTATGTATTGCAGGGGATTTTTTTGATACGGATTTTGGGACCGTAAAGGACCCGCAGGCGGCGCTTGCTACCCTGCGTAAGCTTAACGCCACCTTCGGCGTATACGCCTGTTTGGGGAACCACGACGGCGGACAGACCCATCAACAGATGCGGGAGTTTTTGAAGCAGGCCGGCATCTGTTTGCTTGACGACGCCTACACCGTTATTGACAATCGGCTTGTGTTGGTGGGGCGCTTGGATTCTTCGTCCATAGGCGGCTACGACGGCAAAAAGCGAGGAGAGCTTTCGGAATTTTTCACCGTAGAGGACCCAACCTTGCCTGTTATTGTGCTGGAGCACAACCCTGCCAACGCCCTTGACTACGGCACGGAGGTGGATTTGGTCCTTTGCGGGCATACCCACAGGGGGCAGGTGTTCCCCGGCAGCCTGGTTACCGGTGCTATGTATGACGTAGATTACGGCTATTACCGCAAGGACAAAAGCAGTCCCCATATAATCGTTTCGTCGGGGGTGGGCACTTGGGGGATGCCGATGCGGGTCGGCACAAACTGCGAGGTGGTCAGCATCCGTGTTTCCTGTGCTTCTTAGGATAAGGGATATTTAATAAAATACCTTTCCACTATTTTGCAAAAAAGCCTTGACAAACGGCGTGGATTATGGTATGATAAGCGTTGCCAAACGTTCTGCGGGTGTAGTTCAATGGTAGAATCCCAGCCTTCCAAGCTGGTCGTGCGGGTCCGATTCCCGTCACCCGCTCCAATAACACCCACGGCGGTGATATGTGCCTTTAGCTCAGCCGGATAGAGCATCTGCCTTCTAAGCAGAGGGTCGGGGGTTCGAGTCCCTCAAGGCACGCCAAGGGTTACGGGGTGGCGTTATTCGCCGCCCCGATAGCCGCAAAACTTTATATGGTGGATATAGCTCAGTTGGTTAGAGTATCAGGTTGTGGCCCTGAGGGTCGCCGATTCGAGTCCGGTTATCCACCCCATACGAAAAAGGCTTGCGGTTTTGCAAGCCTTTTGCTTTTTGATAACGTCTCACAAAAAAGCTGTCCCCCTACACAGGGGACAGCTTTTGCTTTTTATAATCAGTTTGCATCCTTAAGCACTGCATCGGATATCATACAACAACCGTAGCCGCCAACTTCCACAACTATTTTCAGATAAACCACATCAGTCAAGTCGATCTCGCCCGTGCTGAATTTTGCGGTCTTTTTGTCGATATCGGCAGACGTATAAATCAAGGTATCATCCGCATAAATCTTAACCACCGAGGTAGCGGAGCTGCCTATGTCGGTATACGGAGATATATCAAATATTATATGCTCGTACTTTTTATTTATATAGTACTCTGCAGAAAATGTGCTTTCCCAATGATGGTCGCCATTATAATTAGATTCTGCATGAAGAACAGAATAGTTGCGAGCGTTCTTATAGTCACCTCCCAAGGTGTCCTGGGGATATCCCTCCTGCCAAGGAAGCGAGCCGTTAAAGAAGCTTAAGGTATTAAGCGCCGTATAGCTCTGCGGCAAGGGGCTTTCATATCCCGAGGTGCTTGTAAGCTTTACGTCGCTAAGCATAATACAGCCGTATCCACCGACTTTTACTACGATTTTTATATACTCGGCGTCACTTATATCCACCTTGATATTATAGGGCTGTGTACGCTGACCTACTTTATCGGAAGTGTAACGCACAACATTATCGGCATATATACGTATATAAGAGGATGCAGACTGTCCAAAATCGGAATAAGGAGAAACGGTAAAGGACAAAAAGTCATACTCTTGGCTAACCATATACTCTGCAGAATATGTGCTTTCCCAATGATGGTCGCCATTATAATTAGTACTTGCATGCATAATAGTATAATTAGACACGCCAAGATAATCGTTACCGAAGGGGTCTGCAGGATCGCCCGAATTCCATTCAAAGCCACCGTTAATTGGGGTAAGGGTATTAAGTCCAACAGAATCGTTTTCATTAACCTGTACAAACAATGCGCTTAGTTCTTCGTTTTCGGGGAAGGCTTCCGTCGCATCACCCACCAGCTTCTTTGCCTTTGACGGTTCATCGTTGGCTATGTATTGCTCTACAGTATCTTTAACGTACTGTACATAATCCGTCTCACACTGTTCCACGGCGGAAACAAGCGCTTCCTCTTCACCGTTTGCTTCAATTGCTGCAGTCAGAACAGCATACGCTTCGATATACTTGTCCTCGCCTATAAGCGTATTTGCCTCCTCTATCGCCACAGAAACGTTGTAGGCTTTTTCGGAATCGGCTATATGCGTTGCCAAAGCCTCAATCTTTTCGTTGGTTGCAGCGGGAACTTGAATATCTTCGTTTATAAAAGTGCAAACCTTTTCATAATAAGATATTGCAGATGTATAGTCGTTTTCCTCAATTACGGCGTTAACCTCAATAACGGTCCAATCTACAAACTTGTCAAGGTATTCATCGTATGCCGCTTTATAATCCGCATCATCGGGTTGCTCAACCAAATATGCGCTAACAAGTTGCAGTGCTGAAGAATAATCCTCTTCTTCCGCATAGCCTGCGGCTTCGTCAAGTATAGCTTGTTTGGCGGCGTTTGCTTTGGCGGTATTATACTCATCAATTTTGCCAAGCAAGGTTTCGTCATCGGGATATTCCTCAAGCGCCGCCTCTATCTTCTTAATGGCGCCGTCGTAATCACCATTCTCCGCCAATGCGTCCGCCTCTGATACAACTAAACCCAAAACATCCTCGGACTCTTCTACGGTGCTTTCGATAGATTCTTCGTCTTCTTCGGATACAGTTTCGCTTGTATCGGCATTGCTTGTCACGGTTTCAACGTCTTCGCTTTCTGCCTCGGAGCTATTATCGTTTGAGGAGATTTCAGCCGAAACAACGCTGTCCTTGCGATCCTTTCCATCTTTATTGTCGGACAGCAAAATCACAACTAATACGCCTATACCTATCATAAGGGCAAGCAACAAGCACAAAACTACCACCAAGGGCTTTTTGGACTTTTTCTTTACAGGTGTTGCGGTTTCGCCTTTCATTTTCTTGGAATCTTTGTTAACTGCCAGTGTTTTGTCATCCTTATCCGCCTCAATAACATACTTGCCTTCAGCTGCTTTTTGCAACGCTGCCTTCATCTCACTTGCGTTAGCAAAACGCTTGTTAGGGTCGTATTCGCAAGCTTTAAGTATAACACTTGCCACCTGCTTGGAAGCCTTTAAAGGCGCAGGCAATTTTTCACCGGAAAGTCTTCTTTCCAAAGCACGCTGTCTTTCGTTGGGGTTAAGCTTGTTGCCTTCGGAAAGGAAAGGCAAAAGATTGCCGTTAAGCAAACGGTACAGCACGATACCCAAAGAATACACGTCTACGCGACCATCGTAGGCAGCCCCTGTAGAAACCTCGGGAGCTATATAGTTGGGGGTGCCTTTATGAGATAAGCCTCCACTTGCACCGGACAACTTACGGGCTATACCAAAATCGCCCAATTTATAAAACCCAAATCCGTTTACAAAGATATTTTCGGGCTTTACATCTCTATGTATAATGTCACGCTTTCCGCATATTTCAAGAGCGGTACATATATCAACGCCAAGTTTTATTACGTCTTTTTCGGCAAGCTCTGTTTCTGCCAAAATTTCTGTTATGGGCCTCAACAGCTCCATACGAATATATATATCCCAACCGATAGTGTCTGTTTTTTCTATAACCTTATAATCTTCTACGCTTACAATGTTCTGTATACCCTTAAACGACTCCATAAGCCTTATTTCACTTACGAAATCGTCAACCACGCCCTTATAATAGGTCCTGCTTGCACTTTCATCAATCCCCTCGGAGCGCAAAGAACTTATCTCAGCTTCATCGGCGGGGATGCTTATAACCTTTATTGCAGAATAGCTGGTTACGTTGTTATCGCTCCTGACAGCCTGATAAACCACACCAAAGGAACCTTTGCCTATTTGTTTCTCAACCTTCCATTCAGGCCATACTTTTGTTAAATCAATAATTGCCATAACCTGTCTTCCTACCTTTTTTATTCCTAAATATTCTACATCTGCGTTTTTTTACATATATCACAATAACTGTAATATTATCCTTGCCGCCATTATCAAGCGCCGCTTTTACCAAAGTCTTCGCCGCTTCCACTTCAGACGCGCTTCTCAAAATAAACTCCATTTGCTCAACGGATACCATATCAGATAGCCCATCAGAGCAAATCAAAAAAACATCTCCATCCTTATACTTCAAAGAGGTCGTATAAGGTGAAATGATCAACTCCGTTTCCGGTATGCCCAGATTTTGCGTTAACGGCGGCTTCCCTCCAAAGGCAGAAATCGAAATGTGATCTATCGAGATTTGCTTCAAGCCATCTTCCGAAAATCGGAAAATTTTACTGTCACCTACATTGCACAGCCTGATTTTATGTTTAATAAAGCAAAGCAAAGCCACCGTTGTGCCCATTGCACTTATCTGATTATTTTTTGCAAAATCACAAATTTCTCTGTTCGCTTGCAATGCATAGCTTATCAAAGTGGATTCCTTAACTTTTTTTAAGCTTTGCTCGGAAAAACTTTTTGCAGCGATTTGGGCAGCAACTTCGCCTTTTTCTTCTCCTCCCATACCGTCAAATACGGCAAAAACGCACGCATTTGAAGGATTTGCCCTGCCTTCTATAAAAGTTTCATCAAAACAGTCTTCGTCTTTGTATTTACGTTCGCACAAAAAATTGTCTTGATTTATCTTTCTTCGCAAGCCTTTATGGCAAACACAACGGTAAGTTAATGAATACTTCATACTGCCACCAAAACGCACTTATCACTTTACAAACAATTATTCCTACATTTTGAGTATATCACTTCAAAAACAAAATGTCAAGACCGCCTCGGCAACGAAAAAGCAAAGCAGAATCGTTTTTCCAACAGCTTTATTTAATAAAAGTATTAAATATTACGGTTGACAAACTGTCGTTTTTGTTGTACACTACCGATGTTAATTGTTGGAAATGAACTAAAACAATTCACAGTATATGTGTTTTATCCCGCTTCTACGCAAAAACTTAAAAATTCAATACAAAATCGGGGTGTGGCTCAGCTGGTAGAGCGGGTGGTTTGGGAGCGTGTCGGGCAGTTATAACCGTGATTTTGCAAAAGGCCCGAAAAGCCTTTAACGGTGCGGACTTTCGGGAATTTAATAAAACGCAAAAATGCGTGGATTTTGCGTTTGACCACAGTTTGTCCCACTTCCACGCAAAAATGAGGTTTTATTTTATGAGCAAAAACGAAGTTATCGGTAATCTTATAGGTGTTGCAATCGGAAGCATTCTTTCCGGTATATGCGTTTATTACACTAAAAGCATTTGGTCTGCAGCTATTCCTTTTGCTTGTTACTTAATCGGCGGTTGGATTGGAAAATCTGTAAATAACACAACTAAATAATCTTTTTCGGGGTGTGGCTCAGCTGGTAGAGCGGGTGGTTTGGGAGCTAAAGGTCGCTGCCCTGTTTCACCCTAAAAAAACCGCTTAAACACTGGTTTTTTTGTAATCTGTTTTCTCCAAAAACACCCTATGACCACAATTTTGACCAGTTCTGTGAACACTAAAATTTAATAGCTTTTTCACCCTATCGAGGTGTGGCGCAATTGGTAGCGCGCTTGCTTTGGGAGCAAGATGCTGCAGGTTCGAGTCCTGTCACTTCGACCAAAATACGACCGTTTTTGAGACTTAAAACCTCCGAAAACGGTCGTTTTTTCATCAAATTGCATAATTTTGAGAAATGGCTGAAAATTTTGACCACAATTTGACCAGTACAAAATCGGTCAAAATTTATACGTTTTTATAAGTTTTTTAAAGCAATAACAGTAATCGTTTCAAAATTGGTTTTATTCGAACCTTAAACACAAAAACAGCACCGAGTTTTTAATCTCAGTGCTGTTTTTGTGTTTCCCTACGAAGGGAGATTAAAAAGGTGACTTATAGGCTCATACCTTTGAGTTGTTCTTTTTCTCTTTGTATTCGTTCACGAACCTCTATTATCATTTTATTTAGTGCTTCCTCGCACTCTTCTTTTGTTTTTGCGTAAACATTATGGGCTTCTCTTTTTCCCATAGCGTTTGTGGGTGTATATCGACCTTCCCATAAGTGGTCGTTAATCTGATAAATGCCGCCAGTGCCGCTTTTTCTTATTTTGCCTTGTTTGGGTTTGAAATCTATTTTCGTGCGCTCACGTTTTTTTGGCATTGGGACGGCATCTTCTTTTATTGTGGTATCTGTCTTGCCAATTGCTCTATCGATTGTGTGAGCGGCTTTTATTTCCATCTCCGTTGTGATGTGGCTGTAGATATCCAATGTTGTTGCAGAAGACACGTGTCCTATCATTGCCGATAGGGTTTTTATATCCATTCCGTATTCAAGTGCCATTGTTGCAAAGGTGTGGCGTAGGTCATGAAAGCGAATTCGCTTGCATTCTGCGCGCCTGAGTACAAGCTGCATTTTTTGATACACTGTATGAGGGTCACGGGGAGAGTCATCTGTTTTAATCGGTGAAGGAAATATCCATTTTGAGCCGTTTGTGGACGGTTGGTATTCCTTTAGCATCTTCAGCACCGAAGGAGGCAAGACAATTGTGCGGATAGAAGATTTCGTTTTTGGAGATGATGTTACTAATTCGCCGTTCACTCTCCCCACCTGACGCTCTACACGAAGCTCGCCTGTGGTAAAGTTAAGATCTTTCCATTGCAGAGCCATTAACTCGCCACGGCGCAGACCGGTTGATAAATCCAATAAAAATATTTCATAATATCCATCGTGCTTTGCTTGGATAAGAAAACGTTGCATTTCATCGTGGGTAAGCACCTGCATTTCTCTTGCTTTTTTTGGTGGAAGCTTGCATCCGATTGCAGGGTTAATGACAATGAGTCCTTCCTTTAACGCCTTTTCAAGTGCCATACGACAGCTTGCGTGGCAACCTCGAACCATTCTGTCCGATAGTCCTTTTCCTTGCTGTTTTTCGTATTGGAGTCTACCAACCGTCTTTAGGCGTGTATAAAAGCTTTGCAAATCGTTTTGCGTTAACTTATCCAACTGAATGGAGCCAAGCTCTGGAATAATGTGTTTATAAATTCTGTTTTCGTAGCTTGCACGTGTGGATTCACGAATGGTTTGCTTGTGGATCTATACTAAAAAAGTGGACAAGTGTGGTATAATAAAGGACAAGTAAAGGAGGAACAAAAAATGCCAGTAAAAAGAAGTCCAAAATACACCGCAGAATTTAAGCAAACCATTGTAAATTTGTATCACGCCGGGAAGAGCTACGCAGAAATTAAAAAAGAATACGGAATTTCCCACAATGCCTTGGCAAATTGGATAAAACAATATTCGGAGGTAAAAATTGACGATGATACCGTTCTGACAGCCCAGCAAATCAAAGCTCTTCAAAAACGAAACGCTCAGTTGGAAGAGGAGAACCTCATATTAAAAAAAGCCATTGCAATATTCACTCCACACTCAGGCAAAGATTAGAGGCTGTTAAAATACTTTC
>JAZSIW010000004.1:0-22414 GCA_045534025.1 Eubacteriales bacterium
AAAAGTCGAAAGACCCAAAAGGAGCTGAATTTTGAGAAAATTTCAATAGCGTTAGCGGTTTGAGGACGAAGCAATACTTTCCGTATTGCAAGGACGAAAAATTAAAATTTGCCGAAAAGCATTGCGTTTCAGCCCTTTTGGACTGGTTCGGATTGCAATGCTTTGGCTAGGTTTATCTGTGATAAATATAGTATGCAAGGACGGTTCTCTCTCTATCCTCTGTTATATCAAAGCCCTTGATGGTTGCGCCCTGCAGGCTTAAAAACTCAAAGGCTTCCATTTGGTCAATGGAGGTGCGGAACTTTTCTTTGCCATCGGCGATAATCACCAAATCATCGCCCACCACGCTTATAAAGCCGTCCCTACCTATAATTTTTTCTTGATTACCCGTGCGTTCCAGCACGTAACGCAGGTGCTTTTCGTTAAGCTTGTTTGCCATCCAACGCTTGTATTTAACACTGTCGGTGTTTTTAGGGGGCTTGTCTTTTCTGAAGTTGGAAAAAATACCCATAACTGTACCTCGTTTCGCAAAAAACAGTGCCGACGGTGTAGTACCGACAGCACTGTATCTGTTTTTACGGATTAATAATCTTGTCTATCTCCTGTACTACTCCGGAGAAGTAAGATTGGTTATTGCTGGAATAATTGTTGGGGTTGTATGTAAGTAAAACCAATATGTAAGGGTCTTCGGACTCAACAACTCCGCAGTCATGGAAATAATAGCTCATACTGCCGCTCTTGTGGGCAACGGGATGCTCGTCGTTAAGGCCTTTCTTAATGCTGGGCTGGGTTGCGTTAAGGTATACGTTATACATTTCCGCACCGTAGGAAGAGTTCTTTGCAAAGTCGTATATGTCTGCCCACCAAATAGCCGCGTCCAGCGCAGACATATCGGGCCAGGTGTATTTAAAACCGTCGGCACCTGGGCAACCCAACGCTTTTGCGTAATCAACCAACCCGTCCCTGTTAAGGTAACGCTGAAGCATTACAAAACCTGCGTTGTCGCTGTATCTTATGGAGTAGTCTGCTACCTGACGGAGGGTATAAACCGTTCCGAAAGGACTGCTTTTAATTATGCCGCTGCCGGAATAATAGTCCGCAGAAGTATAGGTGATACCCGCGTTAAGGTCAAGCGCACCTGCCGCCGCCTGCTTGTATGCGTAATGAGAAACAAAAGACTTAAATGCGGAAGCGCACCTGAAATTGCGGTTAACGTTGTAGGCAACGGAAGCACCGTCGGAAAGTCTTATTGCCACAAAGCCGCATACATTGCTGCCTCTGTGTATTGCGTTGTAAAGGGCGGAAGTGTCTGCGGAAATGTTACCGAAGGTATCAATACCGCCTGTATAGTTCCTGCTTAAAAGCAGATTTATTATTTGGTCAGAGCCTAAATAAGGCACGCTTACCTGTGGTTTTTGTACCTCAGGCTCTTCTTCGGGGTCGCTTACGCTGCTGTCGTCTTCCTCAACCTCGGACTCACTTTCGCTGACCGTGCTGTCATCTTCCACAACCTCAGATTCACTAACGGTGGTATCCTCAATTATCTCAGAACTTTCATCGTTTTCACCCATAAGCGTGTGGTTGCCGGGCAACTCCGGCAGAACAACGCCGCCCATTAAGGTAGCGCCTTGAGAAGAACTTGCAGGGGGAGTAACGCCGCTTGCAGGGATATCTATGCTGTCATATTTGTCACCGCTGTCAGAAACAGGTGCATCGCCCGCGGGCTCGGTATCCACACTGCCGTTAGGGGTCTGCATAACGCCGGGCAGGCTTAAAACCTTTCCTTCCGTTTCCGCACTAAATACAGAGCTTATACCGCTTGCGATAAAACCAAGAAGCAAAGCGGAAGTAAACAGTGTTGCGGCGGCTTTTATTAAAAAAGATTTCATCAAAAAGTCTCCAATTCAAAAAAACACATTGCAGTTGGCAAGCCAACCTACACCAAATTACATGAAAATACAAATTAATCCTTGTACGGCATTGTATCACAAAAATCTACCTGTGTCAAGGCTTTTTGATAAAATACGCCTGTAGCTGTTGCATAATGGCAATAATTGTGGTAAAATCTATATCATAATATGCGAAAAACTATAATAAGATACCCTGCACTTTTTGTTTTGCAGTAACCGTGTCGAAACACAGGGGGTGTTTACTATGTTGTCAAGCTTTTTTCCGCCTGCTGTATTAGAGGTGCTTTCAAGGTATAATGCGGCGGGCTACAAGGCGTATCTGGTGGGTGGCTGTGTGCGTGATGCGGTTTTAGGTATACAGCCTACAGACTTTGACTTTGCCGTTTCCGCCACGCCCAAAGAAACCAAAAAGCTGTTTTCCGACAGCAGGGTAATACCTACCGGTATAAAGCACGGCACGCTTACCGTTATATATAAGGGAATAAAAACAGAAATAACCACCTTCCGTAAGGAGGGGGCTTATACCGACCGTCGGCACCCCGACGGAGTGGAGTATACTAACTTTGCGGCGGAGGATGCCGCCAGAAGAGATTTTACGGTAAACGCTTTGTTTTACAGCCCAAAGGAGGGCTTGGTGGATTATTATAACGGGATAAGCGACCTGCGTGGGGGAGTACTGCGCTGTGTGGGCGACCCTTATAAGCGCTTTGACGAAGATGCGTTGCGGATATTGCGTGCACTTAGGTTTTCCGCACGCTTGGATTTTAGAATAGAGCAAAACACCGCCGCCGCAATGGAAGACCTGGCGCATCTTATAAAGGTATTGGCGGCAGAGCGTGTTTTTGCGGAGTTGAAGCAAATTTTTACTGCAGACTGTGACGATGTTGTCAAGAAATTCCCTAAGGCAATATCCGCGGCGCTTGGCTGTGACGGTACGGCCGTCATCCTTGACACGTACCGACCGGAGCATCGCTTGCCCGTGTTTGTGGCAGAATACTGCGGAAGCAGGGAAGCGGCATTGGAGTGTATAAAACGGTTGAAATCCGACGGCGGAACACTTGCCGCAGTAAACGCAGCGGCAGAAGCAGTTTACGGTAAGGGCATGCGGGACAAAGCAAGCCTTGCCCGTGCTGCAAGAAAACACGGGATTGATAATGCGTTAATGATGTGTTCCGTTTGTAAAAACAAAGGACTGCCTCTTGTTGGGGCGGCAGAGGAATATTTGGCGCTTTTGCAAAGGGGCGAAATGCCCTTGCAGCTTAGGGAGCTTAGCGTAAAAGGGACTATGATAAACGCCAAAGGAGAGGCTCTCGGCAAGACTTTAGAGGCGTTGTACGACTATGCGCACAATTACATGACCAACGACACCGCCGTTTTGTTAAAGGCGGCGGAGCATATACTAAACCAAACAGAAAAGGAACAGAGAGAATGAAAAAATTTTTATGCTTAATGCTTGCACTTCTTATGTTTGCAGGCTGTACTCCCGTGGAAATGGATGATGGCGAAAGCAAGAGCGAAAGTAAAACCGAAAGCAAAACGGAAAGCGTTTCTGCCCCCGAAACTACCGAAGACAGCACTTCCGAGGCGGAAAGTATAATTGTTGAAGAAAGCTCTGCAGTAGCAGACGGATATCAAAAACCCGAAATCTTGGACAAAAGCTATAGCGAGCGCTCACAATATTTCGGTGAATATTGGAAGGTAGAATACGACCTTAACGATACTTATTTTAAAAACAGTGTGTTTGTGGGCAACTCTATAATGTTGCATTTTAAGAATTATACCGAGCGTAAAAGAGCGGCAGACAAGTCCTTCCTGGGTAATGCAAACTTCTTTGCCGCCGCCAGCTTCAGCTATTACAACAACGCCCACCAAACTGCAGACAGCAAGGACTGCGCTTTGCCTTCCTTCAGAGGTCAGCCCATGAACATAACGCAGGCGGTAGGGGAGATGAACATCGGTACCGTGTACCTTTCTCTGATGGCGCTTAACGACATCGCCATCTATAAGGACGGCATGACGGGGATACTTGAGACCTATGATTTGTTTTTGGAACTTATTGAGGAGCTTAAGACTGAATATCCTGCGGTAAAGATAGTTGTTATCAGTAACACATATTTGCATTCCAGCAGCGATAATGCATCCCATAAGCTTAATAACGGAAGTATAAGCGACCTTAATATACGTGTGCTTGATTACTGTAACCAAAACGGTATAGATTTTATAGACGTGGCAAGCGTTCTTCTTGATGACAGCGATTGCCTCGGTACCGAGTTTTGCAGTGACGTCGGTTCTTCCACCGCTGCCTGCCACCTTACGGATTACGCCTACAATGCCTGGACCTTTATCCTGCGCGACTACGCCGCAAACAAGCTTGCAGGCACTTGGGAAAACCCCAAAAGCATGAAGGGTATAATTTCCAAATAGTTATCTTGCCCCTAAGTGTAGCGCATAACAATGCCCCGAAGCGTGGCGCATATACAAAAGCGCAACACTTTTATAAATAACATTGTAATTATAACGTGGGGCAAACAGTTTACCCTCGCCGAAAGCATGCAAAAAGAATAAAACGCATTTCGCCTATACAACGAGGAAGGGCTGTTCCGTTTTTTTCGGAACAGCCCTTTGTAAATAAACGTGTATGGGGAAATTGAGGAATATTCAAGCCTTCAAAAGCTTCATCAGGTCCTTGCCCTTCATGCCGCTTTCTTTGGCTTTTCTTAAAAACTTAACGGCTTTGTCGTCATTAATCAAAAACGCTTCTATGTCTATGGGCACCGTGGGTCTGACCTTTGCTTTAGCCGCCAGGTCGTAGAAAACAGCGCTTTGCGCCTCAGTAAGCTTAAGCTTTTCCGCCAGCGCCATCAGCACTTCATCGCCGGGTGCACCTCTTGCGCTCCTTTCAATTTCCGATAAATAAGCTTTGGAAACTCCGATTTCTGCCGCAAGTGTGGATATTTTATAACCGGCTTCGCTTCGCAGCTTTCTTAGGTATTCTCCGAAGGTCATTGTAACAACTACCTCCGTCATTTTAGGCCTCGGGACAGCAGGATATACGTTTTTGGGATACAAACTGCTCGTCCAAAAGCTCGCCGCAACGGGAACACATGGTTACACTATAAGTATAAACCGTACATCTGGGGTCAGATGCTCTTTCTTTGTGGGCTGTATGGGTTGATATGCCCACGTCCTCGTTATGTCCGAACACTTTGCAGAATACATTGTAGGTTTGTGCGCTGTCATCGTCAAGACCTAAAAGCTGCATTGCCACGTACTCTCTGAACTCCTCGGGTATACCCTCTACGGTAACGGTATGCTCTTCACCGTTTATCTCAAACTCAAAGCTGCTGCTGTCGCTGTTTGCAGAGACGGAAAGGCCCACAAGGCCCGTTATAAGTATTGCGGAAAGTATGCCGCATATTGCTTTTTTAAACATAAAATAATCATCCCTTCGTTAAATTGTCAATAACAAATATAATTTCTTCCGGCGCTTGCCTGAAAGGCGTTGTTATACAGTAATAATTGCCGTTGTCAAAGAAAAATGCACCGCCTTTATCTTTTTTGTCAAAGTAGATCTTTTTGCCGTGGGCTTCATAAATATCAAACTTCTCCGTCTTAACCTTATCCTCGGTAAAATGATAATCAAAGGTGACGGTAAAGCACACCTCCGCATCATACAAGGATATGGTAGCGGTTTTATAGCCCAAAGAAGGACCTAAAAGGAAGTTTGCCGGCTCCTTACCGTTCGGGAACTTGGTGGGGTAATAAATATCTTCATCTATTGCCGCAAGCAGCTCTTCCGTGGAGTGGTACGAAGCGTACAGTTCCTCGTGGGTGACTGTCACATCGGTGCTGCCGGTTATGCTTTTATCCAGCTCTATGGTGGTGCCCACGGGGCGGCTCATAACATATTGGTTTGCAAGGGTACGGTATGAAGGCTCCGCCGCGGTAGCGATGCCAAGGCAGGCGGTTGCCGACAGAATTGCCGCAACGGCAATAAGCTTTGCCTTGGGCAGGCGCCTTTTAATTCCCTTCTTGGTGCATTCGTCTTTCTTTTCTTCGGTTTCGGCTATTATTGCTGCTGTGGTTTTCGGGGTTTTAAGACTGTCCCCGCGCAGTACCTCAAGCTGTCGGCTGTAAGCCCGTATCAGCTCCATATCTGCGCCGTCGCAGAAAAGCAGGTCGGTCTCATAGTCCAACAGCTTTTGTAAAAGTTCTTCGGGTAGGGTAGTGATATCAATTTTACCTTCGGATATTAAAGCTTTTATTTCTTGACTTTCCATACTGTCAAGAACAGTTTTTTCTTTCACGTTTTTTACCTCCTCACCTATATATGAAGTAAAACGCCGAAATTCCCAAAAAAATTTTCAACTTTTTAAAAATTTTTTTCGGGGCTGTGTTTTTTGCCGCAGGGATGAAAAACGGCTTAGTCAAACAACAGCTTTTCTACCTTTATTATCATCTTTCGTCTTACGTTCAATACGGTTTTTTCGCTTATGCCAAGTGTCTTCGCCGCAAGGGGTACAGATAATCGGTCTATGTATAAAAGCTTGTATATCTGTTTTTCCCGCTTGCTAAGACTGCCCAGCACCTCGCTTATGTAAAAACGTTCTTGCCAAATATTGTACTGTGCTTCTTCCTCTACGTTTTGGTGGGCGCTGACGGAAAGCGCCTCCTCCAAGGGTAAAAGCTTTTCGTTTTTGTGCTTGTTTAAAAGCTCCAACGCCTTGGTTTTTGCCGTCTTAACCACCCATCCGTCGGGGTTGGGGTGGTCCTTCAGCACATCTGCCCGCCTGCAGGCAAGCAAATAGGTCTCTGCGATGCACTCCTCGGCAAGCTGTAAGTATTTACCTGCAAGCACACCCATAAGGACGTTTCTTATCAACGTATCGTTACGCAATACCAGCTCTTCTATAAAAGCGGATTCTTCGCAGTTAAGCTTGCTTTTGTTCTCTTCCATAAAAGAAAAACGTCCTCCTTTCTTCAGTGTGTTTGCGGCGCTTTTATGCTTTCAGCAGTTCCCCCGCATATCGTACTGCTTCCATTGCGTCACCAGCGTATTTGTCTGCACCTATCTTGTTTGCATAGTCCTCCGTAAGCACGGCACCGCCTACTATTGTTTTGCACCAAGGCGCTTTGGCCTTAAGCAGGGCAACCGTCTCCTCCATAGCAGGCACGGTGGTGGTCATAAGTGCGCTAAGCCCCACTATGGGTGCGTGCAGTTCCACAGCCTTTTCCGCTATTGCCTCGGGCGGTACGTCCTTGCCCATATCTACCACGTCAAAACCGTAGTTTTCAAGCAACAGTTTTACTATATTTTTGCCGATGTCGTGGATATCCCCGCGGACGGTGGCTATTATAAACACGCCCTTGGTCGCCTTTTCGCCACCCGTCATAGTGCTTTTTATCACTTCAAACGCCGCCTTTGCCGCCTCTGCGCTCATAAGCAGTTGGGGCAGGTACACGGTCTTTTTCTCAAAGCCCTCGCCCACGGAGTTAAGGGCGGGTATTATCTCGCCGTTAACTATATCAAGGGGCGCAGCAGCCTCAAGCATCGCCTTTGTAAGCTCTGCCGCCTTGTCCTTAAGCCCCTTTATTACAGCCCTTTGCAGGTCCGAAGCGTAAACCGCTTCCGTCTTAGCCGCAGTCGCCGCCGTAACGGTTGTTGCAAATCCCTCTGCCGCTTCTATATACGCACCGCAGTTTTCGTCCATACCCTTAAGTGCGTTGAAGCAGTAGTATGCCTTTTGCATATCCGCGGAATACGGGTTCATTATTGCGGCGGAAAGCCCGTTTTCCATAGCCAATGTGAAGAAAACGCTGTTCACCGCATCTCTGTTTGGCAGACCGAAGGATACGTTGGATACACCAAGCACCGTGTGACAGCCCAGCTCTTCCCTTATTCGTTTAAGCGCACCGAGAGTTACGGTTGCCGCCTTGTTGTCGGCGCTTACGGTCATCGCCAAGGTGTCAAACACTATGTCCTTTTTGTCTATGCCGTATCCCGCCGCTGTGCGCATAATACGCTTTGCTATCTCAAATCTTCCCTCTGCCGTGGAAGGTATGCCGTCCTCGTCCAAGGTAAGGGCTGTAACAACGCCGCCGTATTTCTTAACCAAGGGGAATACTGCCGCCATACTCTCCGCCTTGCCGTTTACCGAGTTTATCATAGCCTTGCCGTTATAACGGCGCAGGGCAGACTCCATAGCTACAGGGTCGGCGCTGTCTATCTGCAAGGGCAGGTCGCTTACCGCCTGCAGCTCGCACACGGCGGCACAAAGCATCTCTTTTTCGTCTATCTCCGGCAGACCCACGTTAACGTCAAGTATATGCACGCCCTTTTCCTGTTGGTTTATACCCTCGGATAGGATATAGTCCATATCCTTCTCCTTAAGCGCCTGCTTAAAGCGCTTTTTACCCGTGGGGTTTATGCGCTCGCCTATAAGCAGGGGCTTGTCACCAAAGATTACCTCATGAGTGTAGGAGCTGACAACGGTAAGCTCCTTCTTAACAGTAGCGGGCGGGGTTATGTCTGCCGTGCGTTTGCATAGCGCCTTTATGTATTCGGGCGTGGTGCCGCAACAGCCGCCTGCAATCTTCAGCCCTTTTTCCATCAGTCCTGCAAGACATTCCGCAAACTCGTCAGGGGATACGTCAAACACCGTCTTGCCGTCCACCTCTTTGGGCAACCCTGCGTTGGGCTTTAAAAGCACGGGTACGGATGCGGCGGCAAGCAGTTCCTCTGCTACCCCCGTAAGCTGTGCAGGTCCTAAAGAGCAGTTTGCGCCCAAGGCGTCTGCTCCCATCCCCTCCAGCATTGCCACCATTGCGGCAGGGGACGCACCCGTCATAAGTTTGCCGTTTTCTCCGTATGCGTTGGAAACAATAACGGGCAGGCGGCTGTTTTCCTTTGCCGCCAACAGCGCCGCCTTTGTTTCGTAGCAGTCGTTCATTGTTTCTATAATTATAAGGTCAACACCGAGGGATGCACCTATCTGTACGGTTTTGGCAAAGACCTTTACGGCGTCCTCAAAGTCAAGGTCGCCAAGGGGCTTAAGAAGTTTGCCCGTGGGTCCTATATCCAAGGCGATAAACTTATCCTGCGGAGCAGTGCTTGCCGCCCTTGCGGCTGATGCGTTTTCCACCGCCGCCGCTATAATTTCGTAAAGATTCTCCTCGGAAAACTTAAGCAGGTTTGCCCCAAAGGTGTTGGTGCAGACCACGTTACTGCCTGCGTCGTAGTATGCCTTGTGTATCTCCCTTATTACATCGGGGCGGCTTATGTTCCAAAGCTCGGGATGCTCGCCCGATTTAAGCCCCTGTGCCTGAAGCAAAGTGCCCATACCGCCGTCAAGATACAGCTTGCCACCGTTTAAATATTCCAAAAATGTCATAGTAATACCTCGTTATTAATAAATGCCCACAAACGCCGTTACAGACTTTGAGGGTGACATCAGCAGACTGTCGTTTAGGGTAAGCCCTATTTGCTTTTCACACTCCAGCACTGCAAATACATCGCGCTGTACCTCAAGGGGCAAATCCCCGTAGCCGGGGCTGAAGCGTGGTTTTGTGCCTTGCCCTTCTGCTATCTTTTGGCAAAAACAGTCGCACAGCGCCTCCACACGCTCCGCACCAAGGGCTTGCATTATTAAAGCCTTGGCAGGGGATATGCGGTTGTATTTTGCGATAAGCCTGTCCGTATCCACCCCAAGGGTGGCGGCAAAAACTATGGCGCTTCTACAGCCCTCAAGAGCTTTTGCAAGGTTTTGAGAGCGCACCTCAAACAAGCCGAAGTCGCAAACGCCGTCCCATATTTTAAGCTCTAACTTGCGGTAGCAAAGCCTGTACGTAAGCTTGCCTTCCAGCTCTGCATAGCAGTCCTTTATAAGACGGCAAAGCTCGCCCTCTGCATCCTTACAGCCTGCATAGCGCAAAACCTCTTTTTGGCAGTAGCCGGCCTCGGGCTTGATGTTAAGTACCTGTACTGCGCTCATTTGCCAAGTATGTCCGACAGGTTGCTTTGTATCTTTGCGGCAACATCGGGCTTGTTCATAGAGTAAACGTGTACGTTGTTTATGCCGTTGGCGTACAGGTCTATAATTTGGTCGGTGGCGTAAGCTATACCTGCCTGCTTCATTGCGTCGGGGTTATCCCCGAATTTGTCTACAAGGCTCTTGAAGCGCTGGGGCATAAATGAGCCGGAAAGCTTTATGGCACGTGCCACCTGGTTAGCGTTGGTTATGGGCATGATCCCCGGTATAACGGGAACGGTTATCCCTGCCTCACGTATCTTATACAGGAAGTTATAAAGCAGGTTGTTATCAAAAAACATCTGGGTGGTAAGAAATTCACAGCCTGCGTCAACCTTCGCTTTAAGATGCTTTATGTCTTCTTTTTGATTGGGGCTTTCGGGGTGTATCTCGGGGTAACAAGCGCCGCCTATGCAAAACTCGCTGTTTTCCGCCTTAAGCTCGGTTATAAGGTCAATTGCGTGTTTGTAGTCCCATCCGCTGCGGTCGGCATCCTCAAGCCCTGCGGGTATGTCACCCCTCAGCGCCATAATGTTCTCTATACCTGCCGCTTTAATCTGTGCTATCTTTTCCTTGACCGTAGCCTTGGTGGAGGAAACACAGGTAAGGTGTGCCAAGGTGGGCACACTGTACATCTGTTTTATGTTTTTAGCTATATCAAGGGTGTATTTGCTTGTGCCGCCGCCTGCACCGTAAGTAACGCTCATAAACGAAGGGCGCAGTTTTGCTATCTCCTCCGTGGCGGTCTTTACGCTTTCAAAGCCGCTTTCCGTCTTTGGCGGAAACACCTCAAAGGAAAGCAAGGGTTTGTCCTGACTTAAAAGTTTAGATATCTTCATAAAACTGACCCCCATTTATAATAGTTCAATTAATTTCTCTGCCGCAAACACGGTAACCGACGACGCAATCGCCACCGCCGTAAGCCCTTTGCCAAGTACCGCAAGCATCGTTGCCGCAATAAGTCCTGCCGCCGCCGCAAGCTCGTTGCCCGTGGCGTAAAGCGCCGCAGGAAAAGTCATTGCAGAAAGTACCGTGTAGGGTATGTAGTACAAAAAGGATTTAATAAAGTTGCTTTTCACCTTCTTTTGCATTGCCGCAAAGGGTATGGCTCTTATCAGGTAGGTAGAGCCTGCCAGCACCAGCAGGTACAGCCAAAAGCTTTTATCTTCCATCGGCACCGTCCTCCTTTACAGGGAATAGCAAAGCGCCGAAAAGTGCCGCCGCCACAGCGCATATACTTATGGCAAGCCCCGTAGATAAGCCCTTGAATATGGGCAGATAGTAGAAAATTGCACTTAATCCTATCGCCGCCGCTACTACGCAAAGAACGGGGCGCTTTTCTTTTGCAACGGGCGCCACTATCGCCACAAACATACCGTAAATTGCAATACACAGCGCATTCATCAAGCTGTCGGGCAGTACCTTGCCAAGCAAACTGCCAAAAAGCGTGCCAAGCGTCCAGCCTATGTAGGGCATAACGGAGATGCCTGCAAAAAGCTTTGTGCTTACCTCTTTTTCCGAGGAGGCTGTTGCAAAAATCTCGTCCGTCATAAAAAAGCCCATCAGCCAACGCTTAACACCGCTGAACTCCGCCGTTGTCTTTTGGGACAGGGATACGGACATAAAGGAATATCTGAGATTGATTGTAAGCTGGGACACCAACATCTCCAAATAACTGCCGCCTGCGGCAATTGTGCCTATCCCCGCCAGCTGACCTGCAGAGGTAAGGGTGGTCATGGAAATAATAACCGCCTGCCACCAATACAGACCGTTATGTACTGCGCTTATGCCAAAGGTAAATGATACCGAAAGATATCCCAGACCTATGGGCACGCCAAGCCGCAGACCTTTTAAAAAACTTTTCATTTTAGTTTAATTACCGTCCTTGGGCAATTTTTTAAGGAACATCAAAAGCATGGGTACCGATACCGTCGCCGACAAAAAATACGCCAGCGGCTGTGATAGCTGTATGCCCGTTATGCCGATAAATCGGGGCAGAATAAGGCATAGGGGAATAAACAAAAGTCCGCTTTGTAAGCAGGAAAGCACCAAAGCCCGACCGCTTTTGCCAATGCTTTGGAACAGCATTGTCGCCACCACCGAAGCCGGCAGGAATATTAGAAGTGAACACTGTATCCTAAGTGCGGTTTTACCGACGGAGATAACGGTCATATCCTTGTCAAAAAGGCCTATTATCGCTTCCGCACCTATAAATCCGCCAAGAGATATAAGCCCTATAAAGCCTGCACCGAAAGCCAAGGTGAACAAAGCCGCTTTTTTTAAACGGCTGTATTTTTTAGCCCCGTAATTATAGCCGGAAACAGGCTGAAAGCCCTGACCTATACCAAGTCCCACGCAGAAGATAAGACTGCTTGTCCTGCCGACGTAGCCCATTGCGGCAATGGCCGCATCTTCAAAGGGCTTCGCCTGATTGTTAAGTACCATTGTGGATATGCTGTTAAGCCCCTGTCTTGCCAAGCTGGGCAGTCCTGTAATAATAATATCGCCAACGGTGCCCAAATCCTTTTGTACCAATCGGGGGGAAAGCGTGCTTTGCGTCTTCTTAAGTAAAAACATGGAAAGCAAAATACCAAAGGAGATATATTGGGATATAGCGGTGGCAAGTCCCGCACCCTCCGTGCCCATCTCAAAGGTTAGTATAAACAGCGGGTCAAGACAGATGTTAAGAATACCGCCGGTGGTAAGCCCTATCATTGCAAGGGTCGCCTTGCCTTCGTAACGCAGGATATTGTTAAGCACGCAGCTTGCCGTCATTGCAGGTGCGGCAACAAGTATCCATTTGGCGTAGTTTACAGCGTGTGGCAGTATTGTATCCGTACTGCCAAGCAGGCGCATAAGAGGCTCTGAAAATGTAAGCCCGCCTATCATAATCGCAAGGCCACAGCCCAAAGCGGCAAAAAAACTTGTGGAAGCATATTTGCTTGCACGCAGGGGCTGTTTACTGCCAAGCGCTCTGCTTATATTACTGCCTGCACCGTGACCAAACATAAAGCCAAAGGCCTGCAGTATGGACATAAGTCCAAAAACAACGCTTATTGCTCCGCCTGCGCTTGTGCCAAGTCTGCTTACAAAATATGCATCCGCCATATTGTAAACATTGGTAATAAGCATACTTACCGTTGTAGGTATGCCCAGGGACAAAACAAGCCTTGGTATGGGCGTTTCCGTCATCTTTTTATATTGCGCCTCTGCGCTTGCAGAGGATGTTTTGCTGTTTTTCATTGGTATGTATGTGCCTTCTTTGCTAAAATTTAATCATTAAAAACATGGGGTAGGCTGCTGGGATATGTTGCTATCTCTTCGTTGAGTGCACTAAGGTAATAGCCCATATTACCCAAACCGTCATAGTCCGTAATGGCTGTAAGGGTGTTGGTTTCTTCGTCATATATGTAGCTGTTCCAATAGTTGTATGTACAGGTGCCGCTGCTGCCAGAATACTCTTCCACATAATTCACGTTAATGATGTCGTTAGCTCGGTAATATATTTCTTTTACGATTCTGCCGTCGCTTGTAATTCCGTCAAGAATATCTGCGCCGCCCTCTATTTTGGAAAATTGCTCTTGAGTTAAAAGCGCGCCGCCGTATTCTCTAAAATCTTTTGCATGGCTATCCCAATAATAGTAATAATCTTTCCATGTGCGGATTGTTCCTTCTGTACCATCGCATACAGAATATTCCACCACCAACGTGTGGTTTTCTCCCATGGATGCACCGTTGTTGTGAAGGTCGGAGAGCTCGCATTTTTTAGCTTCTCCGTCAACTATTGTCCATATTTTGCTGTGACAGGTCATAGTGTAGTATGAAGTAACTATTACTACCAAATTATCTCCCGTATCCGTTATTTTGGAACAGCTTGCCCTCTCCCAATATTCAATCGATTCAACTTTGTCACCCAAAGACCTCACTTCATCTTCGCTGACAATCCAAAGCTCGCCTTGCAAGCTGGTAAGCGGCGGCTCTTTGTCGCTGACTATAGCAAAAGCTTCGTATCTTCCGTCTTTGTCATAATCGGCACATTGAAATTCAATAATTGATTTTGTTGTGGCATCGTCAAGCTTTTGCCGCAGTTCCTCTTCGGGGGTTAATTCGTATGGACGCAAACCTTCATCGTCTATTATAGCATCGTAGGGATTTGTAAGGTTGATGGAATAATCGCCGCAATGCAAAACGTTTCCTCTAAGATTGATGAAGTATTTGCTGCTAAAACGCACGGTGCACACTTCTTCTGTACAGGAACCGTCCGCTTTGACTTTTTCTATTATAAAGGTGCTGTACCCATCGGGGCTGTCCCAATACAAAACAGATTTGATACTATTTACGTAATATATCCATTCACCGGACAAAGATGCAGTTCCCACGGTCGAGCCGCTTGTAAGCAAGTTCCCGTCCCAATCGTACAAGTCAAAGCCGGAAGTATCACCGTACACAAAATCGCAACCGCGCAACAAAATGTAGTCATCGGACGAATCCTCGCCACCATAAGTAAAAGACAAGATGGAAAATTTGTTGTCTTTTATGGAATATAAAAAGGTGGATGCCGCACCGACATCAATCCACATGCGAAAAACCACTTTATCGTTTTTTGTGAAAATAATACTGCCGTCATTCTCTTCAAGTAAACCGCAGGGAACGGTAACGGTTATCAAGGTCTCTTTTTCGCCTGTTATATTGTCACACAGTTGAACTCCGAAATCTGTTTGCGGGCAACCTGCCCAATACTCATCGTAAACTGTGCTGTCCGTAAAGCTGTGTTCCTCGTCGCATTTGTCGGGGCTTACTGTTATTGCATAGGTAACCCTTTCAAAAAAATTATCTATTTCTTTATCTATATCGTAATCGGGAAAGCGGTCTTCGCACTCGTACAAGATATACAAAGCATCTTTTATACGACCTTCGTCCAAATAAGAATTACAAAGCTTTAAGTATCTGTTAATCTCATCGTTGTGTTCGCCGAGATTTTCAAGCTCACCCAATGGATTCTGAGATGTGTAAGCATTTGAGTTTCCCAATATGCTTTCTACAGGATTTCTTTTGGCGGTCCCGTCAGCGCCGTTTATCAACAACACAATAGTCAAAACAACAGAGAAAAGAAGGATAAAAGCAACGGACGCAATTATAATGATCTTTTTGTTGTTGCTTTTGTATTGCTGATTGGGGTTTGTATGATAAAAGTTATTGTAAGTTGCGTTGTTATATTGTGTTTTTCGTTTCATAAAAGCAAAACCTTTCCCAAATAAAACTCCGATTGTAGTATAATACAAAAGAAGGTTTATGTCAAATCATAAAACAAAAAATTTACACTCCTTTGAAAAATTCCTATATACAAAATGCAAAACTTGTGCTAAAATATAAAGAAAAAACGGCGGTGCTTTTATGGAAAATAACAAAAAAATCACAGGTGGCAGTACACATACAAAGCTTTCACACCTTGCCGCTTGCGAGGGGATGGTGTTGCTTAAAAACGAGAATCGCCTTTTGCCCCTCAGGCACGGTGCTAAAGTTGCCCTTTTCGGCAAAGGCTCCGTGGCTTATGTAAAGGGCGGCGGTGGCAGCGGTGATGTGTTCTGCGCTTATGTGCGCAACGTTTATGACGGCTTGCTTCAAAAACAGGCAGAGGGCAAGGTGGCGGTAAACTCTGCGGTTGCTGATTTTTATACCAACTACATAGAAGAAGAGAAGGCAGCAGGCAGACCTGTTATGGGCCTAAACGTCCGTACCGAGCCTTTGCCTCCCGATGGGCTTATAGAGGATGCCGCAAAAGCGTCGGAGGTGGCTGTTATAACCATAAGCCGCTTTTCCACCGAGGGTACTGACCGTGCTCTTGATGGTGATTATTATTTAAACGATGATGAAAAACAGCTTGTAGCCAAGGTTACGGCGGCTTTTGATAATACGGTGCTTGTGCTTAACGTGGGCGCTGTGACCGACTCGGAATACTTTAAAGAAAATGATAAAATACAGTCCGTACTGCTTGCTTGGCAGGCAGGGATGGAAGGCGGTATGGCAATTGCGGACATCCTGTGCGGTGACGCCGTGCCTTCCGGTAAGCTGGTGGATACATTTGCTAAAAGCTTTGAGGATTATCCCTCCTCTTCAGGGCTTTTTGATGACGAGTTTGCGGTGCATTATCACGACGACATATACGTGGGTTACCGATATTTTGAAACCGTACCCGAGGCAAGGGATAAGGTTAACTATCCATTCGGCTTCGGTCTTTCCTACACAAGCTTTGAAATTTCGGAGCTTTGTATGGAAGAAGCAGACGGCGTTATAAGCGCAAAGCTTAAGGTTACAAATACGGGTGTGTACCGTGGCAAGCAGGTAGTACAGCTTTACTTCTCTGCACCGCAAGGTGTGCTTGGCAAACCTAAGCTTCAGCTTGGAGCATTTGCCAAAACAAAAGAGCTTGTGCCTATGGAATCCGAGGAGCTTTGCCTTAAGCTTAAAGCGGAAGATATGGCAAGCTATGACGACCTTGGCAAAATACAAAAGTCGGCATATATACTTGAAAAAGGCGATTACAGCTTTTATATAGGCTCTTCCGTAAGGGATACGGAGAAGGCGTACTTTGTGTATACCGTTGAAGAGGACAGGGTAACAAAACAGCTAACCGAGCGCCTTGCACCCAACAGATTGGGAAAGCGTATGCTTGCAGACGGCAGCTTTGAGGTGCTTCCTCAAAGGGAGGCGGATTACGGCTACGGCACAAATAAGGGGATAGATGTTGCCTGCCCCATGGAGAACCCCACCTTTAAGGATGTAGGCGAAAAGCTTAGTCTTGAAGAATTTGTTGCCGCCTTCACCACCGAGGAGCTTTGCGAGTTTTTGGGCGGCTCTCCGGATGTGGGCGTTTCCAATACCCTCTGCTTCTCAAGTATGGAGCGCTTGGGAGTAGACCCCGTTCCCACCGCTGACGGTCCTGCAGGACTTAGACTTGATGCTCACCACGGTATCCCCACAACGGCGTGGCCCTGCGCAACACTTCTTGCTTGCTCTTGGAACGAATCTCTTGTGGAGCAGATAGGCGCGGCAGGTGCGGCAGAGCTTAAGGAAAACGGTCTTAAGGTATGGCTTACTCCTGCAATAAACATTCACAGAACACCCCTTTGCGGCAGAAACTTTGAGTATTTTTCCGAAGACCCCTTTGTTGCGGGCAAGATGGCGGCGGCAAAGGCCAGGGGGATACAGTCACAGGGCGTTGCCTGTTCCGTTAAGCATTTTGCTGCAAATAATATCGAGCTTAACCGTATCAAGAGCGATTCTGTAGTGTCGGAGAGGGCGCTTAGGGAGATATATCTTAAAGGCTTTGAGATATGTGTAAAAGAAGCAGACCCTTGGACGATAATGACGTCTTACAACCTTATCAACGGCATTCATACCTCTGAAAGCTACGACCTTATAACAGGTATACTAAGAGGCGAATGGGGCTTCGGCGGTATGGTTACCACCGATTGGGGCATTAAAAACAACCCGGTTAACGAGGTTAAGGCGGGTAACGATATGAAGATGCACGTAGGCTACCCCGAGGAGCTTATGGAGGCAATAGAAAAGGGCGAGCTGACAAGGGCGGATCTTGAGGCTTGCGCACTGAGAATACTTAATGTTTACAGACGGCTTGCATAAAATTTAAGGAGGTTTTTATGTTTATAACCAACGATATCAAATACATCGGCGTAAACGACCATAACGTAGATTTGTTCGAGGGGCAGTATGTTGTTCCCAACGGGATGGCATATAACTCTTACGCCATAATAGACGAAAAAATTGCAATAATGGACACGGTGGACGCCGCATTCACCCACGAATGGCTGGATAATATCCAAAACGTACTGGGCGGCAGACAGCCCGACTACCTTGTGGTTCATCATATGGAGCCGGACCATTCCGCCAACATCCTTAACTTTACAAAGGCGTACCCTCAGACCAAAATTGTTTCCTCCGCCAAGGCTTTCGGTATGATGAAGAACTTCTTCGGTACCAATTTTTCCGATAAAGCCGTAGTGGTAGGAGAGGGCAGTACCCTTGAATTAGGCAAGCACACCCTTACTTTCGTCACCGCACCAATGGTGCATTGGCCCGAGGTTATCGTAAGCTACGACAGCACCGATAAGGTTTTGTTCTCTGCCGACGGCTTCGGCAAATTCGGCGCACTTGATGCGGAAGAAGACTGGGCTTGCGAGGCAAGACGTTACTACATCGGCATAGTGGGCAAATACGGCGCACAGGTGCAAAACCTGCTTAAAAAGGCGGCAGGGCTTGATATCGAGATAATCTGTCCCCTCCACGGTCCCGTGCTTAAGGAAAACCTCGGCTATTATCTTGGTCTTTACAACACTTGGTCAAGCTATCAGCCTGAGGAAGAGGGCATAGTTATCGCCTACACCTCCGTATACGGAAACACCAAAAAGGCGGTAATGCAACTTGCCGAAAAGCTAAAAGCCAACGGTTGTCCCAAGGTAGTGGTAAACGACCTTGCACGCTGTGATATGGCGGAGGCGGTAGAAGACGCATTCAGATACAGCAAGCTTGTGCTGGCAACCACCACCTACAACGCAGGCATCTTCCCCTTTATGAGGGAGTTTATACATCACCTTACCGAGCGTAATTACAGTAATCGCACCGTTGCTTTTATGGAAAACGGAAGCTGGGCACCCCTTGCCGCCAAGGTTATGAGGGGTATGCTGGAAAACAGCAAAAATATAAGTTATGCGGATACTACCGTAAGCATAATGTCCGCCCTTAATGAGGACAGCGCCGCACAGCTGGGCTCCCTGGCAGATGAGCTGTGTAAGGAGTATCTTGCCCGTCAGGACGCCACCGCCAACAAAAATGACCTTACCGCTTTGTTTAAAATAGGCTACGGTTTGTACGTAGTTACCTGTAACGACGGCAAAAAGGATAACGGACTTATAGTAAATACCGTAACACAGGTTACAAACACCCCCAACAGAATAGCTGTTACCATCAATAAGGAGAACTATTCTCACCACGTAATCAAACAGACCGGCATAATGAATATAAACTGTCTTACCGTAGAAGCACCCTTTGTTGTGTTTGAATGATTCGGCTGTGTAAGCGGCAGGAACGTGGATAAGTTTGCAGACTGCACACCTCTGCGCTCCGATAACGGTCTGGTGTTCTTACCACGCTATATCAATTCCTTTATGTCTCTTAAGGTAGAGCAATACGTTGACCTTGATACCCACGGTATGTTTATCTGCTCCATAACCGAGTCAAGGGTAATATCCGACAAAGAGACTATGACCTATAGCTATTATCACAGCAATGTAAAGCCCAAGCCTAAGACAGAGGGTAAAAAGGGCTATGTATGTAAGATATGCGGCTATATTTACGAGGGCGACCCACTGCCCGAGGACTTTATCTGTCCCCTCTGTAAACACGGCGCAGCTGATTTTGAACCCATAGAATAATATATATTTAGGAGGATTTTGAAATGAAAAAGTATGTATGTGACGCTTGCGGCTGGGTGTATGATGAGGCACTTGGCGACCCCGACAATGGCATAGCCCCCGGCACAAAGTTTGAGGACCTTCCCGACGACTTTACCTGTCCTCTGTGCGGAGTAGGTAAGGATATGTTCAGCGAAGAGTAATGTAACCGTAAAAAACGGTTGGAACGCAAAAAACATAATAATTAAGTAATAAGTCAGAAGGCGCAAACAGCGCCTTCTTTCTTAATATGCATTTTTTGCTATGAACGAACTTCGGATTATCTATTCCACTTCGTTATTAACGGTTCCCTGCGGGGAGAGACGGATTTCTTCAAATATTTATAAAAAATTTAATATATTGGTATTCACAAACTTAAAATATGTGCTATAATTATCACAACTTTATTAAACCGAAAGGAACGTTTAATTATGAAAAAAGCGGCTACAAGAATTTTAGCAGTGCTTTTGGCAGTGATTATGGCAGTTGCTTGTATTCCCGCAAGCTCTGTTTATGTGGTTGACGATACCGTTGCTGCATATACCGTTACCTCTGCCGAAGTACATAATCTGGGTGACGGACTTGTGTATAACGAGTACCGTTACAATGACAGCAAGGGGATAGAGCAGGTTTGCTTTACCATGGAATTTAACCCCAAAACTACCGATTTTCGCAGCTATGTGTACCACACCAAGGCAAGCCACGGCTACACAATAGTTGACGACGTTAAGAACGCACAAAATGAAGGGCTTGAGGTTTATGCCGCAATAAACGGCGACTTCTTCTCTATGGAGACCAACAATTACGGCACCCCCATCGGCTTTTACGGTACCGAGGGCAAGGTTACCGTGGGCGATGCAGGGCTTGCAGGCTATAGCCTTGTTATTGCCGAGGACGGTACCGCAGACGTTGTTTACAGCAAGCTGGTTTACGGTCTTACCATCGGCGGCGAAAACTACAACAATAAGCTTACCGCTATCAATAAAAGAGCAAACCCCTACAGCGCAAATTATATATACTACTTTGACAGTGATATAGGTGCGGTATCTCCTACTGCCGCAGCTGATTCCAGAACCGAGCTTGTTTGTACCATAACTGAGGGCAGCCTTTCTATCGGCGGCACTCTTAAGGGTACTGTAAGCGAAATAAAAGCCTCCGGCAGCGTAGCTATCGGCGATAATCAGTTTGTACTTTCCGCAGGCACAGGCGTAGACGTTGCAAGCGTTGCCGTTGGTGCAGAGGTTGTACTTACCGTTGCGGAATCTGTTGAGGCTTCCAAAGAAACAATGGAAAACGCATACCACTTCATTTACGCTCACCAGACAATGAAGGTGGACGGCTATGACCGTTGGGCAAACGGCGACCTTGTAGACCCCGGTCTTTCCGAACAGTTTGCACAGCGTTGCGTTGTGGGTATAAAGGAAGACGGCACCATTATCTATTTTGTTTGTGACGGCAGAAAAACAGGCGATGCAGGCACAAACGGCTTCGACTATGATATGATAATGGAGATAATGGCACCCTATAACTGCACCGACATTATTAACTTCGACGGCGGCGGCTCTACCGCAGTTGTTGTGGGCGAAAGCGATGGCAAGCTCAGCTATGAGTTTATCGGCGGCGGCACAGGGACGGGTAGAAGCGTTGCCAACTCCATCCTTATAGTTCGCGACCCCAACGCAGACCCCCTCCCCGAAAAAACTTATGAAGACATTGTTGATACCGAAGGCACAGAGCTTCGCAACGTTGCAATAAACAAGTCCTACACATTAGAGCAGTACGGCAGCAGCAAGCCCACCTTCCTTTCTACCGTTCAGGGCGATGCTACGGGCAGAAAGCTTACCAACGGCAAGTACCGTACCGCAGATAACAGCTCCGAGGCGTTGACCATGGTCAGCATCGGTGTAGAGCATCAGCTTCACATGGTTATGGACTTGGGTCAGGTAAGAGGCGATATACGCAACGTAACATGGCGCGGCGTTACCGAAACAAGCGCACGCACCTTTAACACCTCTAACCTTATAGTTTACGTTTCCGACGATGGCGTTAACTTCAGCGAATCCGTGGCAGGCGACGTTACTAAGGTTGATACAGGTATAGCTAATACCAGCGACGTAGTTTACAACTTTAAAGAAGCACAAAGCGGCCGTTACTTAAAGCTTGTGTTCGGTAACACCACCAACGAAATGCAGGTGGACGAGGTAGAGGTTTGGGCAATGGTTGACGAAAACGAACCTGTGGAAGAACCCCTTCCCGAAGACGCAGGCGACCTTCCCGCAGAAGACCCCTCCGAGGACTGCATAAACGTAGCACTTGATAAAAGCTATACCATAACCGTAGACGGCGGTCCCATCTACAACTTCTACGAAACCGCAAAAGATCCCCGTTACTACAGCGGCCCCACCGCAGAAAGTACACCTCAAAAGCTTACCAACGGTCAGATAGGTACAGAAGGCACATTTAACGACGGTCACACCCTCGGTATCCGTTCAGGTACAAGTAAGCTTATAGAGATAGTGGTTGACCTTGGCGAGGTTACCGAAAAGATTAAGTTCGTTCGTCTGCTTAACATTATCGATAACGCAGGCAGCTTTGGCAAGCTCGACGCCGCTGACGTAAGCTTCAGCATCGACGGTGTGGAATATACCGCTGCTACCTGCAGAGTAAACTCCACCGCAGTTACCAACACCCATTATCACAACCTTACCCTCCAGTGCAACAATCTTGGCACTGCAAGATACGTAAAAATTAGCTTCCTTACCCCCAAATTCCTCATCGCTATGGGCGAGCTTGAGATTTATACCGCACCCAACGACCCTGACGAAAGCATTGACGATACAAGCTCTGAAGAAACCTCCGAAGTAGAACCTTCCGAAGAGCCCTCAGAGGTTGAACCTTCCGAAGAACCCTCTGAAGTTGAACCTTCCGAAGAACCCTCCGAAGTTGAACCTTCTGAAGAACCCTCCGAAGTTGAACCTTCCGAAGAACCTTCCGAAGTTGAACCTTC
>JAZSIW010000005.1:0-4164 GCA_045534025.1 Eubacteriales bacterium
AAACACATCAATTTTATGTAGGGCAAACAAATCTGGATGGTTTAGCGCCAACGTAAGGCCATTCGCGGCATGCCGAAAAGCCTTCCTTACTTTTTCACTATTACTTATTACTTATTCTATAAGCCCTGCGTCGTATTTTAAAATCTGCGCCGCATCAAGGCTGTCCGCGGTACTGTCGCCGTTAAAGTCACAGTTGACGCCTGCTATGCCAAGCTCTGCATCTATTTTAAGGACAGTTGCCGCATCAAGGCTGTCTACCTCGCCGTCAAAATTGGCATCCCCTACGGAATAGCCCGAAAAGTCAAGCCACTCTGCCGTTTCAACACGGGTACAGCCCGTAGCGCCGAAGCCTACGGAGTCTATATCCGCACCCACAACACAGCCTACGGCAATGCAGTTATCAAAGCCTGTAGTGCCGCCGTCAGTCTCCGCCTTGCCGCAGATACCGCCAACCTTAGCGCCGCCGCTTACATAACCGTATGCTACGCTGTTTGTTGCCGCCGCAACGGAATACTCACCTACAGAGCCTGCTGTACCGACAATGCCGCCCGCCGCCAGTTTTTCCGCAACCGTCATAGCGTAGGAGGTACAAGCGTCCAGCTCTGCTACAGCGTTACCGCCGTTATCCTTGGCAGAAAGTGCGCCGCAGGTACCGCCCGCCATTGTACCGTAGCTTCCCTCGGCCTTTACAAAGCCCTTGGAGATGCAATCCTTGATAAGCACCGTGGCGGTTTTGCTGTTGCCCCTTGCTTCGGCACAGCCTGCTATACCGCCCACATATATATCGCCCATTACCGTAGTTTGTGCAGTACATTCCTTTATCTGCGCCTCTGCGGTATTATCGTATGCGGCGGCGCATGCCATACCTGCCAAGCCGCCCACATAACTGCCGCCCGTTACCGCACCGCTTACTTGGCAGTTTTCCACCACCGCACTACCTTTGTAAGCGTAAAGTCTGCCTACCAGCAAGCCACAGTAATCGCCGCCGCTTACGGTGGCGTTTTCTATTATCAAATTTTTAACACTGCCGTCGGTAATGCAGCCAAACAGCCCCAAATAAGCCTCGCCCTGTACCAAAAGCCCCCTTATGCTATGATTTCCGCCGTCAAAGTTACCGGAAAAGGGCTTAGTTGTGTCCGTACCGATGGGGGTAAAATCGCCCTCCAAGGCAATATCCGCCCTTAAAACAACGGAAATACCGGCCATACGGTCGCCTGCCGCCACCCTGGCGGAAAGAGAGAGCAAATCCTCGGCGCTGTCTATATACACCGTATCCTCGGCAGAAACCGTAAGTGCGGTAAAAAGCATCAGACACGCCATAAGCGCAGATATAATTTTATGCATAAAAACACCTCTTTCTGCGCTTATTATAACACAAAGCTTCCCTTTATTCAAGCCCCCACAACATACTGCGCGCCGCCTTTGTAAACTGCTCTTTGTCGGCAAGACTTATGGGAAAAGGCTTGGGGTCCTCCCCCACCACGCCCCCCGAATAAAAGAACACGGCGACGGTAGGGCTTATGTAAAAGCGTTCCCAGCTGAACTGCCGCTTTATGCGCCCCATAGCATCGGAATACAGAGGAGTACCGCTGCTTTGACTTTTGTCACGGGCGGATTGGCAAAGCGCCTCTATTACCGCCCGTTTTGCACCTTTTTGAAAAAGAGTTTTGGGATTAAGAATATTCCCCGTTTCCTTGTGCCACAGCACTCCGTGGCGGCTGTATCTGTTGCCTTTGCCGTCGCTTACGTTTATATCCGTATACATGGATATAATCTCCTCGTTCTCGTGACACAGCTGGGTGTTAAGGGCGGCACCGTAGGGCGCGCCCTGCCGCTTTGCCGCCGATACCGCCAAGGTCTTTTGGGCATAGTTCATAAATCCCTTTTGCATATTGCCGTAATAGGCGGCAAAGTTTTTGTGCAATTTACCTTGTTCCGCCTTAAGCTTCGGCAGGCTTAGCTTTAAGAAGACGTCGCCGTCACCAAGTACCTGCCTTTCTGTTTCTATGGTAATACTGCTCATAATATCCCCCCTTTTGCATAATATGCGGCAGGCGTACTTTTATTTCAGTTTTTCCCGTCTGCCCAAGGTCTTTTTGGGGATGGCAATCAAAAAGTCCTCCATTCCACGGAGATTAAAGGGATAAAGAGGGGTCATATACCCTACACCGAAGCTTTTCTTTTTAAGCAGAGCGATGACCGTAAGCCCAAAGGCAAAAAGCACACCGTTAAAGCCCGCAAAATAGGCGGCAAACAGATAGATATACCTAAGCAGTACCCCCGCGGAGCTCATTGCAGGCACAATAAAGCCCGAGGTTTCGGAAAACGCTACAATCAGAAGCACCGACGTACCTGCCAAGCCTGCCTCCACCGTTGCGTCGCCAACCAAAAGAGAAGCTACCAAGCCCACCGCCTCTCCCACGCTGCGGGGCATACGAACCCCTACCTCCCGTATAACCTCAAAGGCGGTGAGCATAAGGAGTATCTCCGCAAAAAACGAAAGCTTTATATCCTTTTCCATCTCGTGGAGGGACTCCATCAATACAGACGGTAATACCCAACTGTCGTGATAAACTGCAGCGGTGAACATAGCAGGCAACAGCAGAGAGGCAAGCAAAGCAAAAAAACGCAAAAAGCGCATAAAGGTGGCGTACCAGGCAGGCTTAAGATAATCCTCTGCAGACTGTATGCTTTCCGCAAACACATAGGGCGCGGTAAGCACAAAAGGGCTTCCGTCGCAGACCAGCCCCACTCTGCCCGAAAGTATTTTTGACGCAACCTTGTCCACCTTTTCGCTACTGCCCAAAGTGGGAAAAAAGCTACCCTTTGCGACTAAAAGCTGTTCTATGTTTCCGCTGTCCACCACACAGCTTGCTTTTGCGCTTTTAAGTCTGCGGCGGACGGCGCTGAGCACCGCCTCGTCCGCCCTGCCCTGCAGATACACGATAAACACATCCGTGCCCGTAAGACTGCCTACGTTTTGTTTTTCCACACGCAGGTCGGGATTTTTTATAACACGGCGCAGAGCGGCAACATTACCCTCTCCGCTTTCCGTAAAACCCGCACGGGGACCTTTTACGGTGACGTCGCTGTCCGGCTCAGACACACTGCGATGTGGAAAGTTATCTGCGCCCACTACGGCGCAGTACAATTTATCGGTCTCTACTGCCACAACAAGGTTGCCGTAAAGCAAGGATTGCACCGCCTCCTCAGCGCTGTGACAACAGGATACCGCCGCACTTTGCAAAAGGCTGTCAAAACCGCCGCAAAAACTGTTGTTGCAATATTTAATCAAAGGAGCAACCACACGGTCCGCAATATACTGCCGCCCGCTGATATTGCGGATATACATAACGGCAATACGGCAACCCTGCTTATTTATGGGGCGCAGGGTAAAATCCGTACTGCCGCCGAACCGTGTATTTACGTAATCGCAAAACTTATCAAAACCGCAGATATCCAAAAAAACACCTCTGTACAAAAGCTTTTCATAAGAAAGTATTGCCTTTTGAGGCAAAAAATATTCGACAAAAACTGCACTGCACTTATTGACATAATGCCGTTACAAGTGTATAATAAATGATGATTGAGAGAGAATGATTACTATATATAAATAGAGGTGTTTTATGTCTAAACCCTTGCGTGTTATTTTTTGCTTGTTTTCCGTTGTAATGATAGCGGCCATGACTGTGGCATGCGCTTTTATTTGGCGTGGCGGCGGGTCTGCCGTAAAGCCCGGTGAAAGTGAAAGCAAAACCCCCGCAGCGGAAAGCAGCATTGAAGAAAGCGAGTCCGAAGAAAGTGACGAGCCCGTAACAAGCGAAGATAAACCTACGGAAGAAAGCAGTACAGGCCCCGAAAGCAGCGATGAGGAGAGTAGTTTTGCCCCCGAAAGCAGTGACGAGGAAAGCAGTACAGCCCCCGAAAGCAGCGACGAGGAGAGCAGTTTTGCCCCCGAAAGCAGTGATGAGGAAAGCAGTACGGAAGAAAGCATTTCTGCCGAAGAACCCGATGTGCCTGAGAGACCCGTGGGCGGTACAGACCCCATTGTTGTTGCGCCGAACGGTATCTCCGCCAGCGAGCATGACGAATATTTTAACGAGTCGCTGTTTGTAGGGCACTCTGTAATGGTTCACTTCAGTACCCGTACATCCGGCTGGCGCC
>JAZSIW010000049.1:0-5597 GCA_045534025.1 Eubacteriales bacterium
ATCGTGGTGGGTGCTGGATCTGTGCGTTCGCATTGCAAAGGGTGAACCGATGTGGGATTTGAAAACGACAAAGGGAACGACCTTGTATCTTTGTCTTGAAGATACCCTGCGCCGTGTTCAAAACCGTTTGCTGTGCATCACGGATGAAGTTCCGCCCAACACATTCTTCGCTATCTCTGCCGGTACTTTATCAGACGGACTGTGCGAACAGATTCGTGACTTTGTGAAAGAGCATCCCGATACCGTTCTCGTTGCGGTCGATACTTTTCAGATCGTGCGCAACAACAATATCGATACCTCTTACGCAAACGACTACGATGAAGTTCGATTGCTGAAACAGTTGGCAAAGGAAGACGGTAAGGTCATCGTAGAACCCGTAGAGGAAATGAAAAACAAATCAAGCCGACGAACCCTTCCTCTGCCGGACCCCGTCTACGAAATGCTGCGCGAGGAACGGGAGAAGCAAGACCTCTACCGCCGAATGTTCAAAGGCAGCTATAACCGCAAAGTCCACGATTATATTTGCGTGGATCAGCTCGTCGAACTGTTAAGACCAAACAGAGTCACCCAACGCTTCTCCGAGCTCATCGAACGGTATGACCTGCGAAAGATACGCTTCCACGATCTTCGCCACTCCTGCGCCTCGGTGCTACTCGCCCAAGGCGTGCCTATGAAGCAGATTCAGGAATGGCTCGGACATAGCGATATGAGTACCACGGCTAATATCTATAGCCACCTTGATGCCGTGACGAAAGCAGACACCGGCGCCGCGATGAGTAAAGCGCTGGGGTGAAAAGGGCAAAAGGAAAGGGCTGACCGTGCTGTCAGCCCTTAATCTTTTCGTTCAATAGAAAAAGAATAGTATAGTCAAACTATTATCCATTGAGTATTTCAGTTAATGCTTTGTAAATTGTTTCAATATCCTTCATTTTCCGAAAGCCGACTACATTTTGATTGTTTGCCAATTCTGTTGAAGTCGCTGTAGAAAGTGGTGCTTTGGACGAAAAATCTGCGGACAAACCACCATTGGCGGTAACAATAGACAGATAACCGCATCTATTTATTAAAGAAGGGCGTGCGAGATTAACATGTAAAATGTGTTTGTATGCAATAGTGTTATCAAATTTCAATAAAATGCCTTTGTGGCGGTATATATACACACCTCGAGGAGTTAATTCGATAATTTTACCAAAGATATCCTTAAATGACATGCCATAATATTTTGAAAAATCTGTTTGTTCAGCTACGGGTACTGTAGGAGTGTCTTCTGTTGTACAACAGGGAGTTCCACATTTTACGCAGAACTTTGCAGTATCAGCCAACTGTGTTCCACATTCTTGGCAATATTTCATTTTACATACTTCCTTTGTGTTCTTTTGTAATACAATAAACAAATCCGTATTTGTTAATCAAAAGTAAAGACCGCATCTCTTCGAAGACCTGCGGTCTGTTTGGCGGAGAGAGAGGGATTCGAACCCTCGTGCGCGTGAGCGCAAACTGATTTCGAGTCAGCCCCGTTATGACCACTTCGATATCTCTCCGTATTCGATTGTGTTTGAATTTTGCACGGCTTTTGCAAGGCCGATGGTGAAATGCTGTCATCCAAAATTCAAGAAAAATGAAGCATTTGCGAGGGAATCGGAGAAAACAAGAGCTTTCGCAAGGTGTAGAGTGATGAGCAACGGGACCTATCGAGTCAGCCCCGTTATGACCACTTCGATACCTCTCCGTTTTGTTTTGTTGTTGCTACCTGGATATTGTACCATTATTCTGCCGCAAAAGCAACTGTTTTTTTAAAAAATTGTTGCCCGGGGCGAAGTTTATTCATCGTCCTCGTCCTCTTCTGCTTTTGCGGTGGGCTTGGACTTAAAGGAGAACTTGCTTTCGGTGCCTTTATACACACGCTCGATATTCTTGCGATGCATAACGATAACCATAAGGGCGGTTATTGTTGCAAACAGCATTTTAAATATGCCCGGCACATGACCTGCAAGATTCATCTCTGTAATATAAACATAAGCGGGGTAGAAGAATGCGGCGATAACCGATGCCATAGACACATAGCGGAATATAACCAGCACCAGCGCAAAGGTTGCAATAAGAAGCAAGAACACGGCGGGGTCCAAAATAAGGATAGCCGTAGCAGAAGCAAGCACGCCCTTGCCGCCCCTGAACTTATAATACACGGGTGCAATATGCCCAAGCACGCAGAACAGCGCCGCTATGTAAGCGCCCTCCACATTAAAAGCAGGGCTGTAGCTGACAAAAGCGCCAAGTAACACGGACAACGCAGTTTTAAGCATATCCCCAAGCAGAGTAAACAGCGCCGCTTTTTTGCCGAACACTCTAAGCATATTGGTAAGCCCTGCGTTGCCGCTTCCGAAGCCTCTGATATCCTTGCCGAACAGCTTGCCCGAAACGATGATTGCGCTGTTGATACTGCCAAGCAGATAGCCGATAACCACGCACGCCAAAATCTCAAGGGTTGCGGCTGATTCCGGCACAAGTGCGCCCTTGCCGAAAACCATAGCGTTAAGCCCTATTTTTTCTGCAATCCAACCATACCACCACACGGTAAAACCCCTCCTTGTTTAGTTATCTTCTTTTTGTCTTATTATCAGCTTTATGGGCGTACCCTCGAAGCCGAAAACGTCCCTTAAGCAGTTTTCGATATAGCGCTGATAAGAGAAATGGAACAGCTCTGCACTGTTACAGAATATAACAAACGTAGGCGGTTTAATACCTGTCTGAGTCATATAATAAATCTTAAGCCTTCTGCCCTTGTCCGTAGGAGGCTGAACCCTGTTCATAGCGTCGTTAAGCACGTCGTTAAGCACGCCCGTAGAGATGCGCTGTATGGACTTATCGTATACGGAGTTTATCATCTCGTAAAGCTTATCCACACGCTGACCCGTTTTTGCGGAAACAAAGGCGATAGGTGCGTAGGTCATATAGGAAAGTGCATCGTACACATCCTTTTTAAAGGTGTTAACGGTGGAATTATCCTTCTCAAGAGTATCCCACTTATTCATAACGATAATCGCCGCCTTGCCTGCGTTGTGGCTTATGCCTGCGATGCGTTCGTCCTGTGCGGTAACACCCTCTGCGGCGTCGCACATAATAAGGCAAACGTCTGCACGCTCCACCGCCGCACGGGCACGGAGCACGCTGTATTTTTCGATATTATCTTCTATTTTAGCGTTTCTGCGAATGCCTGCCGTATCGATAAACACGTACTTGCCGTGTTCGTTTTCAACACGGGTATCGGTAGCATCACGGGTGGTGCCGGGGATGTTGGAAACGATAACACGCTCCTCCCCTGCCACACGGTTGACCATAGAGCTTTTGCCTGCGTTGGGCTTGCCGATAACCGCAACACGGATGACGCCTTCTTCCTCAGGCTCCGGCTCGTAGTCGGGAAGCAGTTCCACTATACGGTCAAGGATATCGCCGCTGCCCGTACCGTGGATAGAGGAAAGCGGGATAGGCTCACCCAGACCAAGCTCGTAAAACTCATAATACTCGCCGGGAAGTGCGCCCACAGAGTCTATTTTATTAACCGCAAGGACCACGGGCTTACGGCTTTTCATAAGCATTGTGGCAATCTCACGGTCATCGGCGGTAACGCCTGCCCTGACGTCGGTCATAAACAGAATAACGTCGGCGCTTACCATAGCCAGCTCTGCCTGATTGCGCATCTGGCGCAGTATCTCGGTATTAGCCGTAGGCTCAAGACCGCCCGTATCCGTAATAACAAAGCTTTTTCCGTTCCATTCCGTATCCGCATAGATACGGTCACGGGTTACGCCGGGGGTATCGTCCACTATGGAGATACGCTCGCCGGTTATTTTATTAAAAAAGGTGCTTTTGCCCACGTTGGGTCTGCCTATAATGGCAACTGTACCTTTCATATCATATCCTCCTCGCTTATACCAAGCAGATTGTAAAGAAGTGACGCCCCGTCCTTTTCCGCCACGGAAACGGGGTAACCAAGGCTTTCTGCCGCTTCGTTAAGGCTTAGACCGTCAAGGAACAAATCCCCCTGGCTTCTAAGCATATTGCAGGGGATAACCAGCCTGTCACAGCCGCCTGCGGGCTTTAAAGTCTCCACAAGGTCGCCGCCCGTAACAAGGCCGCTTACCGTAACGGTGTTGCCGAAGAATTTGTTTTCCACCCCGAACACACGGCATTCCAGCTGAGGGAACGCATCGGTCACTTTAGCGCACAGCTCACATATATGGCCGTAAGCCGCCCGCCCCGTTGCCACATAAACCTTTTGGGGTGGGATTTTTTCGGATACCTCCGACGCTGCAGCATCCTCCAGCGCCCACATAAACTCCTCCCTATGGCAACGGAGCATACCCACGCCGTTTTCCAGCTGAGGGTAGCCGTCATACTCATCCTCCGGGGGGATGGGGATACCTGCGGTAAGATAAAACTCGTCGGAAGCGTAAAACATCCGCACGCCCTTTTCCTCAAGGGGTAGTTTTGTAAACTCGTCTATGGTTTGGATAACCGCCGCCGCCTCCGCCGCAGTAAACAGGCGAAGCTTCGGCAGTCCTTCCCTATGGGCGGTAAGCCCTACGGGAACTGCGGACACGCTTTGCAGGGACTTAAGCTTATAAAGCTGTTCCATACTGTAGACAAGCTCTTCCCCGTCGTTTATTCCGGGGCAAAGAACAAGCTGTGCGTTTATGGCAATGCCGTGTTCGGAAAGCTGTGTCAGATAATCAAGACATTTGCCTGCAAAGCGGTTGCCCATCATGGAACAACGCAAATTCGGGTTCATTGTATGCACAGACACGTTAACGGGTGAGATGTGCATCTTTATTATCCTTGCGATGTCATCATCGGTCAGATTGGTAAGGGTAACGTAGTTGCCGTGGAGGAAGGAAAGTCTCTCGTCATCGTCCTTAAAATAAATACTTTCCCTCATCCCCTTGGGGTTTTGGTCAATAAAGCAAAACACACAGTTGTTGCGGCAACGCTTTTGTTTTGTTATAAGGTAGCTGTCAAACTCCGCACCGAAGGGCTCGTATTCGCCCTTGGAAAGCTTAACGGTAAAGGGGTTGCCGTCCCGCTCTGCCAGGATAACAAGGCGGCGGTCGGTGGTGTAAAAATAATAGTCCAGCCCGTCGTTTATGGGGTTGCCGTTTACGCTTATTATATTGTCATGTGCCAAAAGCCCTGCCTTTTCCGCAGGACTGTCCTTTGCCACAAAGCTTATTTTAACCATAAATTTTCTCCATAAACGCAAAAGGCGCGCCTGCCCCAAGCCCTAATGACCGGAGTACGGCACGCGTTTTTGGAAGGTTTCTGCCGCAAAGCAGAAACCTTCACATTAAACCAAAGCCTTATGCCTTTTTACTGTCCTTGCTGATGATTTCCTCGCCTGCGTAGGAGTGTCATCTCTTGCAAACTCTGTGGGAAAGGTTGTACTCACCGCACTTTGCGCCCTTAGTCATGCCGGGCATATCCAGCTTCCATACGGAAGAGCGTCTCTTATCTCTTCTTGCCTTGGACACTTTTGCCTTTTGTACTGCCATCTTCAGCACCTTCCTCTTTTAGGAATAATATATCAGCCGTTATCAAGCAAC
>JAZSIW010000011.1:0-8208 GCA_045534025.1 Eubacteriales bacterium
AGAAGTGCGAATTTGACGAGTTTAAGATACAAGCCCGCGGCGGTAAGGGAATTTGCTGTCACAAGCTGTCGGATAAGACGGGTATGCTGGCAGGTATCGCGTGGGTTTATCCCGGTGACGACGTAATGCTTATTACGGACAGCGGCATAATCATCCGCTTTGCCGCCGACGAGATACCCGTATACGGCAGAGCAACGGGCGGCGTTATAGTAATGCGTACCGACGAGGACGCACGCATCATCGGCTTTGCGGCAGTTAAGCCCGAGGCAGAGGAAGAAATGACCGAAGAAACGGTGGAGGAATAAGCTATGGCTATAAAAACCTTTATTTTTGAGAATAACGCAAGCAAGGAAAAGCGCCATTCTCAGATCCAGTCCGCACTGCGTGAGTACACGGGCATAGACAGCGCAGAGGTGCTTTATACAAGTAAGGGCAAGCCCTATATCAAGGGCGTACCTCACGATATTTACATAAGCGTTACCACCGCAGACGAGGTTATGGTTGCGGCGTTCTCCTCCAAGCCCATCGGCATTGACGGCGAGCATATGGCACGCTTCGAAAACGGTGCAGTGGAAAAACGTCCCGACTATGTGGCACTTGCAGACCGCTTCTTTACTTCTGACGAGGCGGAGTATGTGCGTGACGGCGCCGACGGCGAGCGCTTTGCACAGATTTGGGTACGCAAGGAGGCGTATGCCAAGTACACGGGTGAGGGGCTTTCCTCCTTCTCCTCCTTCAGCGTTACTGACGGCATCAAGCTGTTCAATAAGATAAACGGCGTGCCCGTTAAGAAGCTTAACGTGGTTTTCCCCGGCAGCAGCGAGTATCTTTTCATCGTTTGCGGTGAAGAAGATTAACCCCCAAAAAGTCTAACGACTTTTCGGGGACCCCAAACAAACACCCCATCACTCATTTCATTCGTGATGGGGACCCCGGCAAAACAACAAGCACCATTTTTGTTCGTTCGCACCTTCGCGCCACTTCGTGGCACTCGAAAAAACTAAGGTGTATTTTCTGCGGCACCTGTCCGCAGAAAATGCGAATATTAGTAGTATAACGGCAGGATTTGTGACGATTCGTTTCCTGCCGTTTCCTTTTATATAATTTTTCGCCTCGTATCTCTCATCTTTTATCTACGATGCAACGCCGCCGTAGACGCAAAAACGTTACAATTAAATCCGTAGGGGTCGGCGCCCTCGACGACCCGTAACGCAACGCAGAGATAAAAGGTTTAAAGCGCAAAAACCCCTTCAAATCGGCAAAAAATTATAAAAGCAATGGCGGCAAGGGGCGTATTTTTGGTTTAAAACGCCCTTTTTGCCTATCTTGACGGGGCTTTGCTTTTATGTTATAATAAACAGGTTAATGTCAAAGGAAGGAGGGGATATTTATGGTCATGGCGTTAAAAATTATAAAATTTTTGATGGCAGCAATTGGTTTTATTTTTTGGTACCGCAACATATTTAGGTTTTTAAGCTTATTTTTTACCAAAAAATTCCCTCATACCGATAAATACCACAAATACGCAGTGGTTATCGCAGCCAGAAACGAAGAAGCGGTTATTGCCAACCTTATCGAAAGTATAAGGCGACAGGACTACCCCTCTGATTACGTTACAATATTTGTGGTTGCGGACAACTGCACGGATAAAACCGCAGAGATAGCAAGAAAATCCGGTGCTGTCTGCTACGAGCGCTTTGACAGCGAGCATTGCACCAAGGGCTTTGCGTTGCAATACCTGTTTAAATGTATAGAAAAAGATTACGGCACAGACAGCTTTGAAGGTTATTTTGTTTTCGATGCAGACAACCTGCTTAAAAAGGACTATATCAGCCGCATGAACGACGCATTCCACAGCGGTGAAAAGGTTATTGCCGCATACCGCAACACCAAAAATATTGACGAAAACGCCATCGCCTCCAGCTACGCCTTGCATTGGCTGCGCACTTCCCGTTTGGAAAGCCGCGGCAGGTCTCTTTTCGGGCTTACCACAAGGCTGCAGGGTACGGGTTATCTGTTCGCCTCCGAGCTTGTGGATAAAGGGTGGCAATGGACCAGTCTTACCGAGGACAGAGAGTTCACCTCCGAGTGTATAAGCAGGGGCATTATTGTAGCTTACCAACACGACGCTATATTTTATGACGAGCAACCCGTGTCACTTAAGATAGCATTCCGTCAGCGTATCCGTTGGGGCAAGGGCAATATGTGGGCGTTTAAGCAGTTCTTTTGGAAGCTTTGGAAGTGTACCATTAAAGGTAAGGGCTGGCGCCGAAAGTTTTCTGCATTTGACATACAGCTTACGAACTTTCCGTATGTTATCTTTATGTGGCCCCTTAAGCTTTCTGCCTGTATTCTTACCATACTTACCGCTGCCGAGGCAGTGCCCTGGTGGGAGATATCAAGGCGTATACTGCAAATATTTATCTTTGACCATTTTTATATTATCAGACAAGCGGTCCTTATTGTTGCCTTCGAGTTTAAGCGCATCAAAAAGGTTAAGTGGTGGCAGTACATATACATTTGCATAAGCTTCCCGTTGTTCGGTTTGGTGGGCGACTTTGCTACTTGGGTGGCTTTGTTCAGCCACGTAACCTGGAAGCCTATACCCCACAACTCTGCCGTTAAGATAGAGGACATAGAAAAGACTCATTAAATTCTTAAGTAAAGGAGAGGGCAAAATGGATACGGTGCTTAATATTTGCAACATCATTATTGCCGTGTTCGGTGCGCTGTACGCTTACCGTACGGTTATAACCGTGGTTGGCTTCTTCTTTACCAAAAAATTTCCACGTACCGACGCACGGCACAAATACGCCGTAACCATCGCCGCAAGAAACGAGGAGGCGGTTATTGCCAAGCTTATAGAAAGCATAAAACGGCAGGATTACCCTTCGGAATATCTTACAATATTTGTGGTTGCCGACAACTGTACGGACAAAACCGCAGAGGTGGCAAGGGCGGCAGGCGCTATCTGCTACGAGCGTTTTGACAAAGAGCATTGCACCAAGGGCTACGCCCTGCAATATTTGTATAAATGCATAGACAGAGATTACGGCATAGAAAGCTTTGAGGGCTTTTTCGTCTTCGATGCGGATAACCTGCTTAAAAAAGACTTTGTAAGCCGCATGAACGACGCATTCCACAGCGGTGAGAAGCTTATAACCTCCTACCGCAATACCAAGAATATAGACGACAACTTTATTGCCGCAAGCTATGCGCTCCATTGGCTTCGCACCATACGCTTTGAAAGCAGGGGCAGGTCAGTGCTTGGTATATCCGTCCGCATACAGGGCACGGGCTTCCTCTTCGCTTCCGAGCTGGTAAAGGACGGCTGGAACTACCTTACCCTTACCGAGGACAGGGAGTTCACCTGTGACGCTATTGCCGCAGGCAACACCGTGACCTATCAGCACGAGGCGCAGTTTTACGACGAACAGCCCGTGGATATGCATACCGTGTTCCGTCAGCGTATCCGTTGGTCAAAGGGACATCTTATGGCGTTTACCATGTTCTTTACACGGCTTTGGGGCTGTGTTTTCAGGGGCAAGGGCTGGCAAAACAAGGCGTCCGCTTTGGATTTTCAGCTGACCAACTTCCCCTACGGCATGTGCCTTATCCCCCTTAAGATACTTAAGGCGGTGCTTCTTGTGCTTCTTGCGGCGGCAGGCACCCCTTGGTGGTCCTTGGTGTGGATAGTGTTCCAAACCCTTATATTCGAGCATTTTGCGGTAATCCCCATGGGGCTTTTGCTGTTTATAACCGAACGGAAGAGACTGGAAAAAATATCCCTGTGGCGCACCCTTTGGTATTCCCTTATGTTCTGCACCTTCGGCATTATAGGCGACATTACAATGTGGATAGCCGCTTTTACCCACGTAACCTGGAAGCCCATACCCCATAAGGCGGATACGAGTATAGGCGAGCTTGAAGAAAAAATATAAAAAGAGCTGTAAGAACGGCTCTTTTTTATTGCAATTTTGTTTCGGATGTTGTATAATATACTGAATACTTATATGGGGGAATGGACTTGAAAATTACGGCAATAGAGCTGTTTGAAGAGAATATACCCTTAAAACAGCCCTTTATTACATCTAAACGCCGAATAGACGTTATAAAAGATTACGTGCTTAAAATATCTACCGATGAGGGGCTTTGCGGCTACGGCGCTTGCGCTCCCACACCTGTCATAACCGGCGACACCGTGGGCAGTATAAAATGTGCGGTGGAGGACTTCTTTAAGCCAATGCTTATAGGCGAGACCTTAAGTGAGGAGCTTCTTCCCCGTATACAAAACGTGCTTTTCCATAACAGCACTCCCAAGGCGGCTTGCGACATAGCCCTGTACGACCTGCTTGCCAAGCAGGCAGGCGTGCCGCTGTTTGAATATCTGGGCAGCGAAAAAGAGGACAAATGCATAAAGACCGACGCTACCGTGTCCCTTTCCACCGTAGAAGCTATGGTTAAGGAGACTACCGACCATCTGAACGCAGGCTTCTCGGTACTTAAGGTTAAGCTTGGCGGCGGCAGGGATTTGGATATAGAGCGCCTTAAGGCAATACAACAGATTATTAAAGAGGATACTGTTTTAAGGCTGGACGCTAATCAGGGCTGGTCCGTGGAGGATACGGTGTATATCTCCGAAGCGGCAGAGCAGATGGGCCTTAACATAGAGCTTATCGAGCAGCCCGTCCATTACACAGACCTTGAGGGGATGGCGGAGGTTACACGCCGCAGTCCTTTCCGCATTCTTGCGGACGAAAGCGTGTTTGCACCCAGCGATGCGGCACGTCTTATACGTATGGGCGCCTGCGATATGGTTAACATTAAGCTTATGAAGTGCGGCGGCATTTACGAGGGGCTTAAGATCCACTCCATCGCCGCAGAGCACGGTATTGAATGTATGCTTGGCTGTATGATGGAGGGTGGCGTAAGCGTTACCGCCGCCGCTCACTTCGGTGCGGCTGTGGGCATAAAGTGTTACGACCTTGACCCGCCCTATCTTGTGCATAAGATGCCGGGCGAGGGCACGACCCGTTTTGAGGGCGAAAATATTTATCTTGGTAAGGAGGGCGCAGGCCTTGGATATACAAAAGTTCTTTAACGATAATAACGGCGTGCTTATCTGTCCTTTAACAGAAGGGGCGGAGCCTAAGTACAGCCACAACGCAGACAAGCCTTTTAAAAGCGCAAGCGTTATAAAAACCTTTATACTTGCCTATTATCTTGCCACCGGTGCGGATCTGGAAAGAGAGATAGAGCTGCCCAAGTCCATGCTTATCGGCACAAGTATTATGACCGAGCTCAGGCTTACCAAGGCTACGGTAAGGGAACTGCTTATCTATATGATGGGCTTTAGCGATAACAGCGCCACCAACGCACTGTTTGCGGACGCTTCCTTTGAGGCGCTTAACAGCTTTTGCAAAAACGTGCTTGGCACTAAAAATACGGTTATAGGCAGAAAAATGCTTGACTATGCGGCAGTAGAGCGCGGTGAGGATAACCTTACCAGCCTTAACGACTGTCTTATCGCCATGCGCTTTATCATAAGCCACCCCGTCGGCCGTGACATTATGCGCCGCCACAAGGGTGTGGAGCGTATTATACGCTATATTTACGACCCGGATATGGAATACTACGGCAAAAGCGGCTCTATCCCCGATGTGTATAACGATATCGCCGTTCTTCGTAAGGGAGAGGGCGAGTATGTGTTCGCAGGCGTCCTCAGCTATAAGGACGAGCCTTCCCGCCTTAAGCGCCTTATGGGCTGGACGGGACTTGCGGCAATGGACGCTGAAAGGCCGGTAGTATAAAATACCCCCACTACTCACTTTGTTCGTAGCGGGGACCCCGAAATAAATATAGTCACCATTTCCGTTCGCTCGCGCCTGCGCGCCGATTAAAATCGGCACTTGCGGAAACTAAGGTATATTTTTTGCGGCACCTGTCCGCAAAAAATATGGTTTTTGGTAGGGGGCGGCGCCTCGACGCCCCGAAAAAAGCATTCCATTAACCGAAAAAACTTGCAATTTGTCCGTAGCCAAAGCATTGTAATCCGAAGTCGCTTTTCAGGGGCGGATTTCCCCCGCTACTGTGTCAAAATGCTCGTGAATACGTACAGTATTCACTCCGCTTTTTCCTTGTATCAACAAAAATCTGCCACCTGAAAAGTCGAAAGACCCAAAAGGAGCTGAATTTTGAGAAAATTTCAATAGCGTTAGCGGTTTGAGGACGAAGCAATACTTTCCGTATTGCAAGGACGAAAAATTGAAATTTGCCGAAAAGCATTGCGTTTCAGACCTTTTGGGCCGGTTCGGATTGCTATGCTTTGGCTACGGCGGGAGTAAACTATTTGCCCTACGAACAAATTACAAGGCTTTTCGGTTAACGGGGTGATTATATTTATTTCGGGGTCCCCGTTGTGAGCGAAGCAAACAATGGGGAATTTTTAATTATTAAGCTCCCTCTCAATACTCTCCATCTCACGCTTAAATTTTTCCGAGGTCTTTATGCGGTCGGAAATATTATCGCAAGAGTCCATAATGGTGGAGTGGTGGCGTTTTAGTATTGTGCCTATCTCCTTAAAGGTCATATTGAGTATATTGCGCATGAGATATGCGGCAATATGACGGGCATTTTTTACTGCCGCATCACGCTTTGCGCCGGTAATGTCTTCCTTTTTTACACCGTAACGCATGGATATGTATTTAAGTATCTTCTCGGAGTTGATATTATCCTCCTCCGCCTTTTTGAGATACTCGGAAAGTACACGCTTTGCCATGGCGAAGCTTATTTCCTCACCGCCGATAAGGCTGTGTGCCTTAAGGGTCTTTATTGCGCCCTCTATTTGTCTGATATTGGTTCTTATGTTTTCTGCCAGGTACTGAAGCACGTCGTTGGGTATATCTACTCCGTAGGATTCCGCCTTGCGCTTAAATATTGCCTGTCTCAGCTCTGTATCCGGCGGTTGGATATCTATAACACCGCCTGCGGAAAAACGGGATGTAAGGCGCTTATCTATATCCTCCAGCTCGGAAGGTTGCTTGTCCGACGCAAAAACTATCTGCTTGCCCCGGTTAAACAGCGCCTCAAAGGTGTGGAACATCTCTTCCTGCACCGCTTTTTTGCCCTTTAGAAATTGGATATCGTCTACAAGCAAAAAGTCAAGGTTGCGGAACTTAGACCTGAACTCCATAGGGTCGGTCTTTTTTGAGATGCTGTCTATAAGTAAATTGGTAAACTCCTCACAGGTGATGTAAACCACCTTAAAGTCCGGGCGTTTATCAAGCATTTCGTTTATTATTGCAAAAAGCAGGTGGGTCTTACCAAGGCCCGAAGGACCGTAAAGAAACAGTGGATTGTAATATTCCGCCGGATTGCGGCAGGCAAGCAGGCTTGTCTCATAAGCCACACGGTTGGAGGAACCAACCACAAAGTTTTCAAAGGTATAAGCGGGATTTACCATGGGCATTTCTTCCGCACGTCTTGCTGCAAGCTCTGCCTCTTTTTGTTTTTCCAGCTCCGCCTCTTGCTTTTCCTTCTCTGCCGCCTCGTATTCTTCCTTGGTGATAAAGTCAAGCTCTATATCGTCACGTTCAAGCTCTATCTTAAAGGCGTCAACCAGGTCACCGTAATAGGAGGTCATAACTTTGTTGCGTTTAAAGTCATGCTCGCAAAGCAGGGTAACAAGTCCGTCGTCAATACTTAATATTTTCATGGGCTTTATCCAAAGGTTAATTGTAATGTCTATGTAATCCAGCTCTTCCACCAGATAATCCATAACACCTTGGAATATAATTTCGTTACTTAAGCGCATAATTTATATATATCCTTTCGTAAAAAAGCAAGGGCACAAATTTACACATTCTACACTATTATTATAATAACACAAGTTTCCCACAAAGTAAAGGGTATAGGTAAAAATTTTTAAAAGTTTGTAAAAAAAGTACGGAAAAAAACCCCTCAGCTCGCTTCGCTCGCAAGTGAAAAGATAAGAGTGAATAGTGAAAAGTTAAGGAAATTTTTCGGCAAGCCGAAAAAAATTACCCCATTGCTCACATTCGTTCGCAACGGGGACCCCGAAGAAAACACCCCATTGCTCACATTCGTTCGCCAGTGAAGAGATAAGAGTGAAGAGTGAAAAGGTAAGGAAATTTTTTGCGGCACCTGTCCGCAAAAAATATGAAATTCTTAGATTAAGACTTGTAAGTA
>JAZSIW010000155.1:0-10320 GCA_045534025.1 Eubacteriales bacterium
GTTACTCTGCCCTGGGGGTAGTTGTAGGTACGGATACGCTCGCTGCGGTCACCGGTGCCTATCTGGGACTGTCTCTCGCTGGAAAGACTTTCCGCCTTTTTGCGTTGCTCCATATCGTAAAGACGGGACTTCATTATCTTAAGTGCCTTGTCCTTGTTCTTTATCTGGCTACGCTCGTCCTGGCAGTCAACAACTATACCCGTGGGGATATGGATTATACGGATAGCAGACTCGGTTTTATTAACGTGCTGACCGCCTGCACCCGTACTGCGGTGACGGGTTATCTCCAGCTCGTCCATATTAAGCTCAAATTCCACGTCCTCAGCTTCGGGAAGCACTGCAACGGTAGCCGTAGAGGTGTGTATTCTGCCCTGGCTTTCGGTTTCGGGCACACGCTGAACACGGTGAACGCCGCTTTCAAACTTAAAACGGCTGTATGCGCCTTTACCCTCTACCATAAAGGAAACTTCCTTAAAGCCTCCAAGCTCCGTTTCGTTTACGTTAACCAGCTCACACTTAAAGCCCGATGCTTCTGCATACATAGTATACATACGGTAAAGCACGCCTGCGAAAAGTGCCGCTTCCTCGCCGCCTGCACCGGAGCGTATCTCTATAATAACGTTCTTGTCATCGTTGGGGTCCTTAGGAAGAAGCAATATGCGAAGCTCTTCTGTAATACGCTCCATCGCCTCTTTATTTACGGCATATTCTTCCTGCGCAAGCTCCTTCATTTCAGGGTCGCTGTCGGACATCATTTCCTCAGCTTCCTCAAAGGCAGTTTGTGCCGTCTTGTATTCACGGTATTTGGTTACCACCTCTTCAAGAGACTTATACTCCTTCATTATGGCGGTGTAATTGTCTATATTGCTGACAACAGCGGGGTCGGAAAGGCTTTCTTCCAAGCCCTCAAATTTCTTTTCTATCTCCGCAAGTTTGTTAAGCATATTTTTCTCCTATCAATATTATTGTTCTACCTCCGAATGTTTGCACATAAAAATGAAACAAAAAGGAAAGGAAAGCCTAAGTTATGAAACAAAATTTATACCTGCCCGAGGGTCGGCTTATAAACAGCACAGCCAACAAAACCGCCACCGCTTCCGTAGAAAGCTTGGAAAGGGCGTTTATTGACGGGACTATTATTGAAGGGGTTTGCACCCTTTGCGACAGCGAGCGCAACCTACACGTGCGTTTGGGCAGATACACGGGTATTATTCCCCACAGCGAGTGCGTATATCTGCGTGAAGGAGAACGCCCCAAGGATATTGCTATTATCAGCCGTGTGGGCAAGCCCGTTTGCTTTAAAATTATTGAACTGAGACGTGACGGGGATGAGGTGCGACTTATACTTTCCCGCCGTTTAGCACAGTTGGAGGCAACCCTTGCCTATATTGACAAGCTTTTGCCCGGTGACGTTATACCTGCAAGGGTCACACATTTAGAGTCCTTTGGTGCTTTTGCTGACGTAAGCTGCGGTATTGTGTCATTACTGCCCATCGACACCCTCTCCGTATCACGCATTGCCCATCCCAAGGACAGGATGTATACAGGGCAGGACATACGGGTCGTAGTCAAAGCCGTAGACAGTGACAGCGGCCGCATAAGTCTTTCCCACCGTGAACTGCTTGGCACCTGGCAGGAAAACGCACAACTTTACTGCCCCGGTCAGACCGCCGCAGGTATTATCCGCAGTATAGAAAGCTACGGCGTATTTGTAGAGCTTACGCCCAACCTGGCAGGTCTTGCCGAATACCGCGAAGGGGCGGAGGTGGGCAAAAGCGCCGCCGTTTACATAAAAAGCATTATCAAGGACAAAATGAAGGTAAAGCTGGTTATAATAGACACCTATCCATCGGAGGGTCAACCGCTACCCATCAATTATTTCATCAAGCAGGGGCATATCGATTATTGGCGATACTCCCCTGCCGAATGTGATAAGCTGGTGGAAAGCTATTTTGCTTAATACTTGCGGTAATAGTTTATAAGGCAACCTTCAAGTATTATACGCTTTTCGTCAAGGGTAAGGGCAGGCAGCTTAAGGGTGGTTTCTTTAACGGAGTCACCCTTTATTACATAAGCCCTTATCTCCTTATCCTCTGCATCGATAGCGGAACGGATACCTTTAACCAAAATATAGTCGCCGCATTCAAAATCACCTGCAAGCTCGGTGGTAAAGGGAACCATGCCCCAATTAATAAGGTTGCTTCTGTAGCGCTTGGTGGCGTACTCAACAGCAATATTTGCACCGCCGCCGAGAACACGCTGGCAGGACGCCGCCTGCTCTCTTGCAGAGCCGTCGCCCGGCTTGTTGGCGTATACAAGGCTTGCTATGCCTGTAGTAGCTTTATCAAGACCAAGACCTGCTTTTTCTGCCGCCGCATATACCGCACCAAGCTCTTCCATTGTCTTAACAGGGTCGTCGCCTGCAAGTCTTGCTTTTTCTGCGGCACGAATCTCCTTTGCTCTGCCCACGTATTCAGGCACTTTTCTGGAAAGGGCAAACTGTGAAAGTCTTTCGGGGTTGGAACGGTAAGAGGAGGTCTCACCCGAGGGTATAAGCTCGTCAGTAGTGGTAACGGGGTCAGTGATATAAGCCGCTACCTTGTAAAGCATATCTTCCGGAAGTGCTTCTATCTTGGGCCAGTCAGCAATATTGGGGCCGTAAACCAGGTCACTGCCGCTGTCTGCCTTGCCGTAGCCTGCGTAAACTCGGCTTGTATAAGCAGAGTCGTCATAGTTATATTCGGGAACGCTGTCATCATAATCGATATCGGTTGCCGCTGTAAGTACGCCCCCCATCTTTGCGCTTGCCGCAATGGAGCGTGCGTCCATAAGTGCAACGGAAGAGATTTGACCTTCACCGGGCTTGCTACCCTCACGGTTGGGGAAGTTACGGGTGCTGTGGCGGATGCTGAGCGCACCGTTTGCAGGTACGTCGCCTGCGCCAAAGCAAGGACCGCAGAAGGCAGTCTTTATAACTGCGCCGCATTCTGCCAAGGTTTTAAGTGCGCCGGAGCGCATCATTTCAAAGTATACGGGCTGGCTTGCGGGATAAACGGAAAGGGAGAATGCACCGTTGCCCGTGTTTGCGCCCTTGAGAATTTGGGAAGCCGCCCAGATGTTTTCGTAGATACCGCCTGCACAGCCTGCGATAACCCCCTGCTGTACGTTAAGCTTGCCGTTTACAAGCTTGTCGGTAAGGCTGAATTTAACTCTGCCGCCGAACAGCTCCTCGGCGCTCTTTTCGCTTTCTCTGAGTATGTCTGCAGGGTTTGCGTTAAGCTCCTTAATGCTGTAAACGTTAGCGGGGTGGAAAGGCAGGGCTATCATAGGCTCTACCGTAGAAAGGTCAAGGTCTATAATACCGTCGTAGTATGCGGGCTTTTCTATCTTAAGCTCTTTATACTCATCTGCTCTGCCGTGCTTTGCAAGGTATTCCTTAACCTTACCGTCGGTTTCCCAAACGGTGGAAAGGCAGGTGGTTTCGGTAGTCATAACGTCGATGCCGTTACGGTAATCAACGCTGAGGGAAGAAATACCCTCGCCTACAAACTCTATAACCTTGTTCTTTACAAAGCCGTTCTTGAACACCTTGCCGATTATGGCAAGAGCCACGTCCTGAGGGCCTACGCCGTGACGGGGACTGCCTGAAAGCACTACCGCAACCTTCTCGGGACGGTCGATATCGTAAGTGCGGCAAAGGAGCTGTTTAACAAGCTCGGGACCGCCTTCACCTATCGCCATACAACCAAGTGCGCCGTAACGGGTATGGCTGTCGGAGCCTAAAATCATCTTGCCGGGGGCGGCAAAACACTCACGCATATACTGGTGGATAACAGCGATATGAGCAGGCACAAAGATGCCGCCGTACTTTTTAGCCGCGCTGAGACCGAAAACGTGGTCATCCTCGTTAATAGTGCCGCCAACGGCGCAAAGACTGTTGTGGCAGTTGGTAAGCACATAGGGTACGGGGAATTTTTCAAGTCCGCCTGCCCTTGCGGTCTGTATTATACCCACATAGGTTATATCATGGGACGCCATAGCGTCAAAGCTTATTCTAAGCTTATCCTCGCTACCCTTATTGTGGTCACTGAGGATGCGGTAGGAAAGGGTATTTTTATCTGCGTTTTCCGCAGACATACCCGTTGCGGCAAATACCTCTTCCTTAGTAGCGTATATCTTACCGCCGTAATAATAGCCTTTATCTATCAAATTCATATTATTTTCTCCTTAAATTACAAAGTCAAACTCTATGCCGTATATCTCAACTGTGTCCCCGTCCTGTATGCCTGCTTTTTCAAGGGCATCAATAACGCCGCTGTTTTTAAGCACACGCTGAAAGAACATGAGGGACTCTCTGTCGTCAAAGTTTACGCCGCCGCAAACACGCTTGATCCACTCGCCTTCAACGTGGTAAACTCCGTCTTCAACCTTAATATCAACACTGCGGTCGGTGTAATCTATTTCCACCTCTTCACTTATCTCGCTCTCGTAGGTGGTAAGAGGAGGCAAAGTTTCAAGCAGTTCGGACACATAACGCATAAGCTCGTCTATCCCCTGCCCTGTAAGGCCCGACATAAGGAACAGCTTTTGCCCTTTTCGGGTGGCGTAGCGCTTGATTCTTGTCAGAGTTTCCTTATCATAGCCCGTGTCTATCTTATTACCCACTAGTATCTGGGGACGGGCGGCAAGGTCGGGGCTGTATTTTTTAAGCTCTGCATTAATTTTCTTTATATCCTCAAGGGGGTCTTCCCTTTCCGAGGCGGAAAGATCAAATATATGCAGTATAAGTCTGCAACGGTCGATATGTCTTAAGAAATCGTGACCCAGACCCAAGCCCTCGGATGCACCCTCGATAAGTCCGGGGATATCCGCAACAACAAAATCCTTCTCATAAATACGCACAACGCCCAAATTGGGTGCAAGGGTCGTAAAGTGATAGTTTGCAACCTTGGGGTTGGCGGCGGATATCTTGGAAAGCAAGGTGGATTTGCCCACGTTGGGGAAGCCTGCCAAGCCTACGTCTGCAAGCATCTTAAGCTCCAGCGTCAGCTCCTTATACTCACCCTCATAGCCGTTCTTTGCAAAACGGGGTGCCTGTCTTGTGGCAGTAGCAAAATGGGTGTTACCCCAGCCCCCTCTGCCGCCCTTTGCGGCGATGTAGGGCTGACCGTCGGACATATCATGGATGACCTTGCCTGTGTTTGTATCTTTTATTACGGTGCCCCTGGGCACGGGAAGGTGCAAATCCGCCCCGCTTTTACCTGCAAACTTCCTGCCTTGGCCGTTGTCGCCGTCTTTAGCTTTAAACTTTCGACGGTTTTTATAGTCAAGCAGGGTATTGGTGCCTTCATCAACCACAAACACCACGTTGCCGCCTTTGCCGCCGTCACCGCCGTCGGGACCGCCTTTGGCGACGTACTTTTCCCTGCGGAAGGACACGGCACCGTCGCCGCCCTTGCCCGCCTTTATTGTTATTGCGACCTTATCTATCATATGGCAAAACCTCCAAACTTAGGATATATATGCCGACAAAAAAACAAAAGGAGCTTAGTCGGGGTATGTCTGACAAGCCCGATAAACTCCTTTTACTATTTCTTTTGCTATTTTGCGGCAGCTTCAGCGTAAATGCTAACCTTTTTTCTGCCGTTCTGCATAGGCTCAAACTTTACAACGCCATCAGTGAGAGCAAACAGTGTATCGTCCTTACCGATGCCTACGTTTGTGCCGGGGTGGATTTTGGTGCCGCGCTGACGAACAAGAATGTTGCCTGCGAGAACGAACTGACCGTCTGCCCTCTTAGCGCCAAGACGCTTAGACTCGGAATCTCTGCCGTTCTTAGTGGAACCAACGCCCTTTTTGTGTGCAAAAAACTGTATGGATATTCTAAGCATTTCAACTACTCCTTTACAAGAATATTCTGCGGATACTCTACCGACAGCGCCACAAGCTCTTTCTTAAAAGCGCCTATTATCTTGCTTGCGGTGGGGCTTTCTTCCTCAAGAGAAAGAGCTATAACGCCCTTATCATCGTCAACCGTAAGGTTAGACTTTATACCGAAAGCATCTTCAAGTAAATTAACCGTCAGCATTGTCATAGCGCTGACAGCGGCACAGACTATATCCTGACCTGCAGGCGCAAAACCTGCATGCCCCTGTACCTTAAAGCCGGTGTGTTCCGCACCTCGTCCGTAGAATGACGCTGTTACCATAAACTTATGCTATGGAAACTATCTGAAGCTTTGTATAAGGCTGTCTGTGACCCATACGCTTCTTTTCGTTCTTCTTGGACTTGTAGCGCATGATATGAAGTTTCTTACCCTTGCCGTTCTTAACAACATTGGCAGTAACCTTGCAGTTAACTGTAGGAGTACCTACAACAAAACCGTCTGCGCCGGAAAATGCAAGTACCTTGTCGAAGGTATAGGTTGCGCCTTCTTCAATGTCAAGCTTTTCAACAAAAATGATGTCGCCTTCGCTGACTTTGTACTGCTTCCCGCCTGTTTCGATAATTGCAAACACGAAAAGCACCTACCTTTCTTTTATGTCTCGCTGTCAGAAGGCGGCGCCGAAAAACGGCACACTTAAAAAGCCCACTACATGCGGCACTGACGAGTGTAACACAAAAAAGTCACCCTGTCAATAGCTTTTTCCCTTATTTTTTCAAAAATATACACTTATTTACAGTACAAACCCCACAAACAATTGGGGCAGGAAAACTCGGGGGGTGAAACAGTCAAACAAAACCGTAGCTGTACTTTGATACTGCGAAAGCTTTTGTTTGTCCACAGCAAAAAAACATATCATATTGAAAGAAACAGGGGTGTCCCCCTGTTTCTACATCATATTTACTGCATTAAGTTTTTTGCGTTTCAACCGTTTTTTAGATTTCTACGCTCCAGCCGAATTCGTCCTTAATCTTACCCCACTGAATGCCTGTAAGGGTATCATAAAGCTTCTGGGAAAGTGCGCCGATTTTACCTTCATTAATTACAATCTTCTTACCTTCAACGTTAAGCTCACCCATGGGGGAGATAACTGCCGCAGTACCGCTGCCGAAAGCTTCTTCCAGCTTGCCTGCTTCTGCTGCTGCGACAACTTCCTTAATGGAAAGGCGTCTTTCGCTAACCTTAACGCCCATAGAACGTGCAAGGTTTATGACGGAATCCCTGGTAACACCGGGAAGTATGTTACCCTCAAGCTGAGGAGTAATAAGCTCACCGTCTATAAGGAAGAACACGTTCATCGCGCCAACTTCGTCAATGTATTCATGATGGATACCGTCAAGCCACAAAACCTGAGTGTAGCCAAGCTTTTCTGCCTTTTCCTGTGCACGGAGGGAAGCGGCATAGTTACCGCCGGTCTTAGCAAAGCCTGTACCGCCCTTAACAGCACGTACGTATTCATCTTCTACATATATCTTAACAGGATTAATACCCTCGGCATAATATGCACCAACGGGGGAAAGTATTATGCAGAACAAGTAGCTTGCAGAGGGGTGAACGCCGAGGAAGGGATCGGTAGCTATAATAAAGGGGCGGATGTAAAGAGACTTGCCGTCGTCAACGGGTATCCAATCTTCGTCAACCTTTATAAGCTCTTTAATAGCCTTAAGAGTAAACTCGGGGTCAACCTGAGGTATACACAGTCTTTCGTTGGTGTTGTTCATACGCTCAATATTCTTCATAGGGCGGAAAAGAAGGTTTCTGCCATCGGGAGACTTATAAGCCTTCATACCCTCGAACATTTCCTGCGCATAATGGAAAACAGCGCAAGCGGGAGAGAGGGATATATCAGCGAAAGGAACTATACGGGGATCGTGCCAACCTTGTTCCTTATTGTAATCCATAAGAAACATATGGTCTGTAAAGTGCTTACCGAAGCCAAGCTTGTTTTGGTCCGGCTTAGCCTTAGGTGTAGTAGTGCGTGTAATTGTAATGTTCATAAACATCTTCTCCTTAAACATATAATCCGATATCAGGCTAATTATAATACTTTTATTCCCTTCTTGCAACAGTTTTTTAAAATTTTTACGGCGCTGTTTAGCTGAAAAACGCAAAAAAACAGAGAGTGTACACAAAAAATTACACCGACCGTAACACAATGTTCATTTTTTTGTTGTATTATTCATTTGATTAAATTGGAGAGTTTTTTGATTTTGGAAGTATTTACTAAAGCGTATCGACAGCGCTTAATGGCTGCAGTGCTTGCTTTGTTTGCGGTACTTACACTCCTCTCCGCTTGCGGTAAAAATACGGTAAGCGAGGAAGTTTCAAAGGAGCAAACCTCGTCTGAAGAGGCTGTTTCGGCAGTACAGCAAAAAGTAGGTTACGGTGTTTATGTTGACGGCGTTTTTGTTGCGGCACTTGAAAACGATGCGGAAGCGCAAAACGCGATAGCTGACATTACTGCGGTACTTGTCGATGTGTACGGTGCACCCGAAGGGTTGCACAGCCTTAAAAACGAGATTAGCTTGGTAAAAAAGGACTACGAGGAAGAAGCTTTCACCGACGGCACGGGGCTTAAGGCCCTATTGGGTGATGAAGGCAACGTTTACAACTTCAGCATAAGCGACGTATACGGCAACGCCATTGATGCAGAATTAAGTATAGTTACTTCTATTGCAGAGTATACCGAAACCTCAATAGCCCACAGCTCAAATATAACAAAAACAGACGCCCTTGCAATTGGCGAAAAAGTGACTGTTAAGAACGGCAAGGATGGCACATTGCGTGACAGTTACAGTGTTACATACGTTAACGGCGTGCTTACAGAAAAGGTTTTGGAAAGCTCTGTTGTAACAGTACAGCCCGAAAACGCTGTTGTTTGGGAGGGTACGGCAGACGGCGCTTCCCTTATGGCGGCAGACGAAAAACTTGCTATTCCCTATGACGGCAGGGTGTCATCCTGGTACGGCTACCGTTCCATATTCGGCGGCAGTTTCCACAACGGTATAGACTTTATCGCCCATGTGGGCAGTTGCTACGGCCACGAAATTAATGCGGCGGCAGACGGCGTGGTTGTGTTTTCTGACTACCACAGCGGCTACGGACTTAAGGTGGTTGTAGACCACGGTGACGGGCTTTCTACCCTTTATGCCCATTGCAGTAAATCCTTGGTTTCCGTTGGCGATATAGTTTTAAAAGGTCAGCCTGTTGCGCTTATCGGCACCACGGGCAGAGTGACGGGCCCTCATCTTCATTTCTGCGTTATGGAAGACTGTGTTGAGGTTGTCCCCGAGCCTTATCTTGATTGGAGCACCTATAAAGGTTCCAGATAAATAACAATAATTTTCCATATATTATTAAGGAGGGAAAACAATGTTTAAAAACGAGTATTTGCAGAAAGTTTATGCCGACGTAGAAAAGAGAAGCGCCGGTGAGAAGGAGTTTCTTCAAGCAGTAAAAGAGGTTCTTGAGTCCTTGGAGCCTGTTATTGAAAAGCGTCCCGACTTGGTTAAGGCAGGCATACTTGAACGCCTTGTAGAGCCTGAAAGATTTATTCAGTTCCGTGTTAGCTGGGTTGACGACAACGGCAACGTACAGGTTAACAGAGGCTACAGAGTTCAGTATAACTCTGCTATCGGTCCTTACAAGGGCGGCATGAGATTCCATCCCTCCGTTAACGCTTCCGTTATTAAGTTCCTTGGTTTTGAACAGATATTTAAGAACTCTCTTACAGGTCTTCCCATGGGCGGCGGTAAGGGCGGCAGCGACTTTGACCCCAAGGGCAAGAGCGATAACGAAATTATGCGTTTCTGCCAGAGCCTTATGACCGAGCTTGCTAAGCACATCGGTGCAGATACCGACGTTCCCGCAGGTGATATCGGCGTTGGCGCACGTGAGATCGGCTTTATGTTCGGTCAGTATAAGAGACTTCGTAACGAGTTTACAGGCGTGCTTACCGGCAAGGGCATTCCTTACGGCGGCTCTCTTGCAAGAAAAGAAGCTACCGGCTTCGGGCTTTGCTACTTCACCGACGAAATGCTTAGAGCCGCAGGCGACTCCTTTGAAGGTAAGAAGGTTGTTATCTCCGGTTCCGGTAACGTTGCAATCTACGCTTGCCAAAAGGCTACACAGCTTGGCGGTAAGGTTATAGCCATGTGTGACTCTGCAGGCTATATCGTTGACGAAAACGGCATCAACCTTGACGTGCTTAAGCAGATCAAGGAAGTTGAACGTGCAAGAATTAAGGAATACGCTGCAAGAGTTGAAGGTGCTAAGTACTTTGAAGGCTGCAAGGGTATTTGGACTGTTCCCTGTGACATCGCCCTCCCCTGCGCTACCCAGAACGAGCTTGACGGCGAAAGCGCAAAGGCTCTTGT
>JAZSIW010000009.1:0-56958 GCA_045534025.1 Eubacteriales bacterium
ATATACCTCCCTAATGTGGATTAGCCGGGTATTCTTATCTTTTGCCCGACCTTAATTAAATTCGGATTTTCGATGCCGTTGTATTCAGCTATGCTCTTTGCATCTGTAGGTCACCAATAGACTTTCCTATCTTTTCGTGCAAATTCAAGCAACGCCGCTTTGCGAGAGTGGTACTTCCATTGAGCCAAGCCGTAACCCGCTTTGTCGTGCACAAAATTGCTATAGAGCCTTTGTCTACAGCTTTGGTATAGCTTGTATTTGTGTGACAACGTTTTTTCTCAAAGGAATTTTGAAGGTTTGATGGCGTGCACGCTGACTCTGCCTCGAAGTTGGCTATAACGCCGCAAGCTGCGGCGTTATTAAGCCCTAAAGTTGATGTAAGGTATTTAAAGATTGTCTTTTGCTTTTTTGTCATAGTTAAGCCTCCTTTTACGGGGAAGGGTCTGCGAGTTAATGGGGGTGCGCCTTGTTATTAAGGTGCTTTTCGAGGGCGGTATGTGCTTTTGTGACGTTCCCATTGCATCCCTGTTGCATTAGGCCATCAAGGGCGGCGAGTAACGCATAGCTCATAACGCATAGCTCCTCGTTTATCGCCTGCAAGCTCTTGCTATCAGTGTCCTTTACGGCCTTTATGTCTTCGTCATGCTTTTTCTCTAAAGCGTCAAACCTTTTATCGAAGTGGTTTTTAAGGTTTTCGACATCAGCTTTCCGCGCCTCGCTTTCCGCCTTTATATCGGTGTTTTGCTGATTTTGACGTTGTACCCATTTAATAACGCCATAGATAGTGCCGCCTATCGCTCCTAAAGCGCCAAGGGCAGCCCCCGCTTTTATAATGATATCTACTGTTTCCAAATTGCACCTCCTAAAATTTGTAGTACACAGAGCGAAAGCTTGTAGTCGGCGCTTTGGCGGCTTCGGCAAATCTAATTTCCGTGCAAAATACCCCCGAGTGTTCATCAGGCGATGTCTTTGAAAATCCGCCTCGAGTACAATTATGAGTTGTTGTAGTGTTGAATTGAATAGCAACAGCATCGTCCCCGTAGTCAAAAGAGCCGTCGGGCAACAAGGCGAGAGATATTAATACAATTTTTGCTTCTTCTGATATAGTGTCGTCGGCTACAACATCGCTTAATTTGGTGGATTTGGAAGAAGCATTATGTGGTTGGTTTGCGGTCCAAGTTAAACTGTTGTCGATGTAGGCTGCCTTTACGGTGTCTATAACTGCATATTCAGCGCTTAATATATTACAAAGGCCTCCTGTTTCTGCGTTTATAACATACCACAGACTATCGTCGGGGCGTTGTACTTGCAGTTCTCCCCGGACAAGACGTAACCCGTCGCACCATTCCCTTGTGTTGCCGTTTAAATCGTATATCCCGTCGAGTTTGCCATTGTGGCTCCACGTGACAGGACCCGTTCCTGTCAACGTTCTTAAGTTGTCTTCGGAACATATCGCTACATACTCGCTTTCGCTTGCGTCCTTTCCGGTGTCGTTGTTGCCCTTTGGAAAGTAGCCGTTTTTCTTGCACCAAAGTGCAATCGCAGCCCATTCCCAAGCGTTCATAAGATGCCAACAGTTACCTTTGGAAAAACAAGCGTTCTGAGCTTCTGCAAGGGTAAGTGAGTGGGCGGGGTCTTCTGCCGGCCAAGAATACGCCCTGCCGTCTATGAGCGTGTTAATGTATTTGGAAACATATATGCCGTCTAACACGGTGTCGCTCACTAAAAACGCCGGGTGCGGCACCTCCGCAGCCCCGGTTATAACGTCGCTTAGGTTGAATTTGGGTATAAACACCATTACCGAGGGAACGCCGGCATCGTCATTTATTACGGTGTTGGCGCCATAATGTGTCTTGAGCACCAAATTGGTAAGGTCAAGATTGCTCATTGCTTACGCTCCTCCTTTTTCGTATTTCTGCCCCGTTATTTCTTCAAACTGAGCTTTGGATATAACGCCTTTGCGAACAGCATTTTTCACCATAGCCATGTTCCAAAGGCCCGCTTCGTAGTAGTATTTAATTCTCTCGTAGCTCATTGTTGTACCTCCTCTGTAACATCAACGTCGTCAAGCGACATCATATTTTGATACTCAAGACTTGCCGCGATACTTGCAAGAGAAGTAGCGGTCAATTCTCCGACCGTTCCCGCTTGGCTCTTATTCGCAAGGTAAAGAAGCCTCTGAGCGAGGTGTCCGTCTAAAATGCCGTCTTCGATATTGTTAAGATTGGCGGCGTTTATGGGAGTACCTTGCTGTATTACTTCGCCGGCGGGAATGAGGGTAATAGTGCCGTCACCGTTTTCTTGGATGCGGAAAGTGCTTGAGGGGGTGGCAAAATGGTCCTTCCACAATAGTTTGTTATACATATCTTTTCACCTCCTCCTTATTCAAGCTCGTATATAGGAAACTCCCACGCTGTGAGAACACCCTGTGCGGAGTTGGTTGTAAGTGTGTCGCGCTTTTCTCCGATAACGGTACCGGCGCTGTCAAGCAACCTCATAGCTGTTATCTTCCCGTCGGTGTTGTTGCTTACGGTGTGTAGCCGTATGCTGTTATCGTCGAGTTCCCTGCTTATGATGGTGCCGTCTTTCCACTCGCCGTTTCCGTCTAAGAATTGCACCGAATCTATGCACGCAAGCCATTCCGCCCGACGAGTCGCCAAAAATTCATCTTTCCAAAACATATAGCTGCCTCCTTAATAAGCTATACCCGCAGGAACGGTCCCGCAGAGCAAATAATTGACACGATGGTGTGTCGTAACAGCCCTTGAGTCTGCAACAACCGAATGAGCGTGTTTGACATAAAACATATAGGCAATATGCGCAGGTATGCGTCTTGCCAATACGGTGTCTATGTCCGTGTAGTTAAGCTTGGGGTTATCGCCGCGCTCCAACTCAATTACAAGCGTGCTGTTTCCGGCTTCGTCTGTGCGGTTGAAAGTAACAGCGCTGTCGGCGCCCGTAAAGCCGCGTATAATTTCTCTTATTTTCGTTGCCGATATCTTGCCGAAGCCAACAAAAAAGGAGAATACAAGGCTACGCCGTTCTTCTAACTCGCGGCTTGTATCAACGGAAATACCCAAAAAGCGCTCTAAGCGTGTTATTGTAGCCGCATCTGCCGTTTGTACAAAAGCGTTGGCTAAAACACCGTTCATCTGTTTTATAGCCTCGTCAAGCATTCGTCCGTCTGCCTCAAGAATAGCTTTCAGCTCTAAAACGTCACGATAAAACAACGGGTAAAAGCTCAACATTTCGTCATAGGTAGACTCATATCCGTGTTCAAACATTGACGTTCACCTCGCCTACTATGGCTACCGCTTCCGTTCCCGGCTCTATGTTTGCCGTGTTGCCGTTGAGCGTCAGTAACGTATAGTCGATTATGGTGGGCAAGCCCGTGATAAGCGCCCCTATTTCAGAACGACGCACTATAATGGGAACGTCGTCCGGAGTGTTAAGCGTGAGTTTCTTGAGATACGCCACTACCGCAGCACGCACTTCGTCTGCAGCTTGTAGTGCCGTTGCACCGGAAGCGAGCTCCGCGTCTATATCGATATTAACAACACACGTTTCCGGGGCAACAGCCGTAAAATGAGCGCCAAGGTTGGCGTAACCTTCTCCGAGTCCGTCACCCTCACCGTCACCGTCGTTATCGGGGTCAATCTTGGCTTGAATGCGTTGTATAACGGTGGCCTCTGCGGGCGTTCCGTCGGTGTCAATAATAATGCCCTTAACGGTGTTAGGCCCGTTCCAAAGAGGGATTATCCTCGCCCTGCCTACGCCGTCTTCCTCTTCGCACCAAGTACGGTAATGCTGCTTGTTTCCGTTTTCGGCAGGACCCGATATCTTTTCTTGCAAGCGTTCTCGCAAAGAGACGTCGGTTTCTGCGTCTGAGCCTATCTCCATAACCTCGCCAAAGGTTGCAGAAACAAGCCCCGATATGTTGTTAACGGGTATTGCCGGGGTGCCGCTGTATATCCCGTTTGCGGCGGTGCCTGCTATCTCTGCTTCGAGATAAAGCACGTTTTCTCCCGTCTTACGCAGTACGAAATAAATGCCGTCGGCAAAAAACCTCTCTCCAACCTCCGGCGTAGTCCCTTCAAACGATACAAAGTAGCAACACTCGGTTGCTTGTAACCTCGCAACGGAATGTTCGCTTGCCTTGAGGTCAAGGTATTCGCCTGTCGCCGTGTCGATAGAAACGAGGTCTGCTATGTAGGAGATATCTGCATAGAGCATCGCTATCCGCATCAACGGCGCTGAAATGGCGTCATAAAAAATGCTCCCTGGCCGTGTATCTATGCCTTTGGGAGCGTTTGCTATTGCCTCAGCTAATAGGTTTTCGTAAGTGTATTCTGAAAACAACTATACCACCTCCTCAATCTCTGTCGTGCCAAAAATAGTGTCGACCCGAAAAGATATATACGCGCTATCGCCTTTAAATTCAAAAGCAAAATCGTATGCATCAATTATTCGAGTATCGGGCTTTAAAGCGTCTTTGATAAATCCGGGCAATACTGCATCCGTGTATTCCGGCGTAGCGTCTTGCGCTATTATTGCGTCTTGGATTTCGCTGCCGTATTGGTTGTCGTAGATAAGACATTTAAATCGCGGGGTGAGTATAGCTTTCTTTATGGCTTGCTTTACAGCCTCAAGTCCATCTACCTTTCCGACTATCCTGCCGTTATCCAAATCAAGTTTGTAAGTAAGAGACGGTTTTTCCTCCGCCTCCGTAACCTCTGAAATGCCAATAGGTATATAAACCTCGTTCATATTACATCACCCTGTCTAACACTAAATATTGTTTACCGCCTTTAAGCGGTAGCAAATGCACCTTATCGCCTTGCTTAAGTGCATTGTAAATGGTGCACTCTGTTAAGCTCTCCTCTCCGCCGTCGGTAATCCCTATCGTTACCTTGAAATCAGACAAGCGTTGCGTAACCACAAGCATCGAAGCGGGTATAGTCAGCTTATCGTCATTCAAGGCTCGAATTTTAAGCGGGTGCAACGAAATCACCACGCCCTGCATTGTTCCGTCGGTGTCGGGGAAAAGCCCTTGAAAAAGCCCTTTTAAACTTGTAGGGGTATCTGCCATACGCGCCTCCTATCTTACCTTTTGTGCATCGACCCAACCATAGACGTTGGAGTCGCCCTCGGCGTCGTTGTACTTACCTCCGACAAGGTAGTAGGGGTGTTGAGCGCCTTCGGATATTTTGTTTATTTTTGCGTAACCGGCTGTCCTTTGTCCTCCCGACGATAACGTTGAGTTTTGGGAAAAATACTGAGAGCCGCCGGTGAAGTAAACGGTATCACCAACTTTACGGCCGTAAGTGTCCGTGTCTTTGTTCTTGCTTCCGGAGGAGCTACCGCTTTGATAAGTGGAGCCGTTAAAGGAAGCAGCATCTACCCATCCGTAAACATTGGAGTCGCCCTCTAAATCGTTGTATTTGCCGCCTATGAGGTGGTACGGGTGCTTTCCGTCTTCCGCTATCCTGCTAATTTTTGCGTAGCCTGCGGTCCTTTTGCCGCCGGAGGATAGGGTGGAGTTTTGAGTGAAGTACTGAGAGCCGCCTGCAAAGTACACAACATCGCCAACCTTGTATTTGCCGCTTGTGCTTCCGCCGCCACCGCTTCCGCTTCCACTTTTCTTTTTCGGGGTGGCGGTCTTTTGTGACGGGTCGGTGTCAAAAGCCTTGTTAAGCGTGAGCGTCATTTGGTGGTGGTTTCCTTCAAAAATATGGGTGTCTTCATCCACGTAAAAGGTCCTCGACAAGCCTAAAGCCGGTATAATGATAAATACACCTACACCCGATACGATTTCGGGAATGCCGAGAGCATCTATCTTTAAGCTTTCATTAGGCGCGCTGCGTTCATCAAGCATACTGTCTATAAGCGCTGAAAGCTGTGCAGAATTGAGCGTATCATCGGCCCTGTCTATGTCCTTCATAATGCCGATTTTAGCCTCAAGTGCAGAGTTTTTACGCTCGATAACAACGGTGTCTTCTTTGGAAAGCAACGCTATGCGCGTCTTAACCTTTTCGATGCTTTTGCTGTAATTGTGTGAAATGAGGTTTTGGTCCGCCTCTATCACCCATTGCAATACGTTTTCCCTGCGCGTTAAAAGCCTCAATTTGCCCTTTTTGGAGTCGATGTAGTGTCTAACCTTAGTGGCGTGATAATCTTGGCTCATTGCGTCGCACAGGGCGTCAAAAGCGGTCGTTTTTGCCCTGTTAAGCTCCGGTACCTTAAAGGTTGTTTGTGCAACATCGGAATACGGTAGTCCGTAGCGATTACAAACGTCCTTAAATATCTCCGTCGTGGTTTTGTCGCTGTAAACAAAGGTGTCTCGATTGTTGGCAAGATATATGCCGTTGTCGTAAGCTTTAAGAGTCAAGGTGTTTTGCTTTCCGCCTTGCGTCATAGCGATGCCTCTGAACAATTCGTCCCCGTTATAGTTGAATATACAATGATACCCTTCTTCGACATCAATATTGACTCTCGCATCTTTGCGCTTTGAGTCGTCAAGCAAAGATACCTCTATTCTGCGGGCGGAAGAGCCTTTTCTTCCGCCCCACTTGATTTTCTCGACGAGTTGGGATATATCTGTGCACTTATCGCCTTTTATCAGCAGCAACTCAATCTTTTTCTTTTTTGCCATAACCGCCTCCTAAATCGCCGGGATTTTAAACACCTGACCGGCGTAAATGTAGTTGGTCGGGCTTCCGCCGATAATATCTTTGTTTGCCTCGTAAATAACCATATACTTGGAGCCATCGCCGTATAGTTGCTTGGCTATCGTCCACAGACAATCTCCCGGCTTCACGGTATAAGTGTTGGGGGTAGTCCGATTATCTGTACGGGCGTTATCCGAGGAAACTGTCGCCTTGTTGCCTTCAACGTTGACTTTTCGTATCTTTGGGTCCCGGTATTCTTCAAGAGTTATATCGAAATACAAAGTACCAACATCGCCGCCTTTTTCTTTGTAAGTAAAAGACTTTATCCGGCAGAACATATCTGCATAAAGCCCTGTAAGAATAAAGTGGACGGGTTTATAGCTGCGCTTCCACTTCTGTATCTTCTTGACGGCGTTTATTGGAGTAACCAAATCCTTTCTTTTTAGTCCGGGGAATAACGCTATGGGGAAGAAAGAAGAAAAGCTTATCTCAATAGCAGGGCGAGCTTGAGCGACAATAATGTCGCCAAGCTCTGCTATGTTAACGGTTTTGTCGTTTGTGCCTTCACTTATGATTATGTCTTCGGGTAAAACGGGAAAGCGTAGCTTTTCCTTTTCAGCGTTAAAAGTAAGCCAAATTTGGTAGTTAATATTCATAGCTGCCGTCGCCCTCCTCGTAGATTTCGCTTTGAACCACGTTCATAAGAACGGGCTTAATGTGAGTGTAAAGCAACTCAACAACGGCTTCTTCGCTCATTGACATATCAACATTTATCGCTCCGCTTCCGTTGATGTCTAAGCGGATAGTCTTCGTTCCTCCGTCTGAGTTAGCGCCGCCTGCAAGTATACGTGAAGTTTCGCCGGCGGGGTATACCTTCTCACCGCCATCAAATCGCATAAGCTCCGGTCCTTCTTCACCAACAAGGTGCCAACCGGGCGTTGCGTAGTCAGTACCGTCTGCGTAGCCGGTGAAATTATATAACGCTCCGGCGCCTTGTCTTAAAACCTGTGCCGCGTCAAGGCTATCCACTTTACCGTCGCCATTCACATCATACGATGCCATCTGTGCATCGGAGAGAGCACCGTTTCCTGCGTTGTATTCTAACATTAATGCACTTGCAACTTGTTGACCGATACTTTTAGCTTCAAGAATAGCGTCCGAGCCATACAACTTCAAATTGTCAATATACGCTTGTATGGTGTCCTTCGCTGCTTGCCCAGCTTCCTCGCCAAGTTCGAGATTATCTACGCCCTCCGCTATCTTATCGTAGATATCGTCTAAGCCTTTTTCTAAATCTACTTGCATGCCCGCAACCGTGGTAGCCATAGTGTCCTTTGCGCCTTCTACGTCTTGGAATTGTTTGTTAAAATCCTCAACAAACGCTGCGGCGGCTTCTGGGCTTGCGGTAAGCGCAATCTCTTCTGCCTTTGATATCAAAGTATCAAGGTAGGCGGCGCTTTCTACGCTGCCGTCTGACAAGCTTAAAATGAGGTCTTTATCGAAGCCGTAGCCGAGTGCTTTTTTTAAGTTCTCGTTATACGTATTTAAATAATCGTATTGGCTTGCGAGCGCCCCTTGCATTTCCTCGATAGACATTTCCGCCTCGACAACCATTTCGTCAAACAGGCCTATCTGTCCGTCGATGCTATCACGGGCCGATGTGTATACTTCGTCATAAGCTTTGACGAGTGATGATACCCCTTCTTCAACTGATTGGAAGGACGATGTAAATACAGCCTCGTAATCAATAGTGCTGTCTTCCATTTCGTCCATAGATGTGCCGTATTTTTCTTCAAAGTCGGTTACTGTCGAAGAAAGAGCATTGTACTCTTTGTCTATTGTTTTAAACGCAGTGTTTTGTGAGTCCCAAGCTTTATAAGTAGCAGTTTGTGCGTTTGCCAATTCTTCTAACTTAAAGTCATACGTGCCGGAATAAAAGTGTGTTGTATACTCTGCGGAGGCCATATAGTCTGTCAACGCTTTGAGCGCTTCATCTTTTTCTTTGGCGAGTTCGTCTAATGTTTTTTTTGCTTCTGTGTGTAGCGGTGTTGTTATTTCGAGCTGACCTACGGCGTTTACATAATTTTTCCACCCTTCTTCAAAGGCTTTGTTGTTATATTCATCAAGTGCAATTTTCCGCATCTCGTCAAACGTCATATTAAACCTACCCGTAAGAGAATCAAAGGTCAATCCTAACCCTTCGTATCTCTTGTTTAATTCATCGATGATAGGTATAATAAGCGCTTGATTACGAGCCGCTAAGGTGCTTTCGCTGCCTAACTCTTGGAGCTTCTCTATAAGAGCTATAGAGCTGTCTCTCTCGTTTTCCAAGCTCTCGCAAGTAGCCTCGTATTCTTCCCTCGACTTTTGTAAAGACTCGCTAAGTTCGTCTATCTCGGCCCAATGCTCCTCAAGGGTCTGCTTGTTGTTTTCGTAAGCGGCGGAAAGCTCGTCAATCTCCTCTTTTAACGCCCACGCTTCGTAAGAGGTTTCGCCATAGGTTTCGCAGACCTGCTCGTACTCGGCATTAAGATTTTCGAGTTCGTCTGCCTGCTTTTGGGAAGTGGCGGTCAACTGTTCAGAAGCGTCGTTGGCGTCGTCAGCTGTCAAGGCAAGCGACGCCAATCCTGCAACAACGCCCACTATAGCTGCGCCCGCGAGTAGGAAGGGGTTTGCTGCCATAGACGCGGTGAGCGCATCTGTGGCGGCTTTTGCGAGTTTTGAAACAACAACATATCCGGTAAGGGCCGCAACGAAAACACCGACTCCTACAGCAATACCGGTTACAGCCTTAACTACGCCGGGGTGTCTATCTGCAATGCCCGTCATCCACTCGAACATACTTGCCAAGAAGCCGTTGACCTTGTCTATGGCGGGTGCAAGGCTTTCGCCTATAGCAATCTTTAGGTTTTCGGCAGAGTTCTTCATCCGTTGTTCAGTAAAGGCGGACGTATCTGTCATTGTTTCAAACGCCTTTGCGGTGGCTCCGGCGCTGTTTTGCATATCGTCGAGGACGGCGTTGTATTTTTCGGCTCCGCTACCCATCAAGGACAATGCACCGATGCCTGCCTCTACGCTGCCCCAAAGCTCGTTAAATTTACCGGTGTTTCCGTTAACAGAGTCGCCGAGGACTTGCAAAACATCACCAAGGGAATAGCCTTGCTCTGTAAGCTGTGCAAAGTTGTATCCGGTTTCTTCTACAAGCGTTGAAGATACTACGCTTGCGCTATCGCCCAACTCGTTAAGCATAGCTTTTAGAGAGGTTACTGTCTCCGCCGTAGCAATACCGTTTGAGGTCATTATTGCCATCGCTGTTGAGAGGTTATCCATTTCGACGCCGTATGCCGCCGCTATCGGGATAACTTTACCTACCGAGGAGGCGAGTTGGTCAACCGTGGTTTTACCGAGGTTTTGGGTTGTAACCAAATAATCGGCTATCTGCGAAGCGTTTTCGGTTTCAAGCCCGTAAGCGTTAAGTGCCGTTGTTAGCACGTCTACGGCGGTAGTTACCGATGTAAAACCGCCTACGGCCAACTCGTTTGCCTGTCCTGCAAAATCAACTGCGTTTGCCGTGTCTACGCCTGCAGACATAGCTTCGTATGCCGCGTTAGCTACGTCGCTTGCTGCTTGGCCCGTGTTGTTTGAAAGCGCAATAACTTGCCCCGACATTTCTTCCAGTGATAATACCGAGGTGTCGGCAAGCGTTGACATTTTTGCAACAGACGTCTCGTATATCTGAAAAGCGTCAACGCACTCTAAGGCTGCCGCGCCAATCTCTTGCAACAGTTTAGCTACGCCTGCGGCTGCAAGTGCGTTAGCAAATTCTACCGTTTGGTCCTTTGCCTTTTTCGTTTTGTCGCCGTATTCTTTTGTTTTATCGCCCGTGTCTTCCGTTTCCTCGCCAAGACCTTCGGACGACTTTCGTGCTTTCTCCAAAGCGTCGGAATAATCGTCCAAGGAGTCAGAGGTGCCGTCAAGCACACGGGCTGTCTTTTCGGTTTCAGCGGAAGCGCCATCAAATGCTACCTTTATGGCGCTGCCTGCCCGTTCCCATTGTTCTAAAGCAGCCTGCCCGGCACCGGAAATCTTTTCAAGACGGCTGCTCATTTCGTCAACCATCTTAAACCGTGCTGTAAGATTTGCGGCCACGCCTGCCCGCCTCCTTTCTTTATCGTATCAATTCCGCTATTGTTTCTCGGTCCACTTTAATTCTGAGGCTATATACCACGCTTTCTTTTGAGGTGGCATTGCCTCAAAATCTTCCGGGCGCAGATTATGTTTCTGCCATAAAACGTGCGCCCAAAAGGACTCCGAACCAACAACGGATATTAGTTTTTTGCGTCGTCAATGTCAGAGGTTTCTTCGCCTTCTTCTCCGGGGAATGTGCCAAGACCAAGCGCCGCAAATACAAGGCGGTTAACGTGCGCATATTCTTCAGGCTTAGGGAATACCAAATTAGGCATTTCGGTGATATCTACGCATTTGTAGTACTCCATCAAAGCAGGGTCTTTGAGGTCGGGGTATTTAAGCGCCTCAACGATGATGTGGCGTGTCGCTCTTGCGTTGTCCTTTTCTACCTTCCAAAGCACTTCACCGTTAGCGAAAAGGGGGTTGCCCTTCTTGTCGGTAGCGATAGAGCGTTTGCGGTAATAGCTGTTAATCTTTTCAATAGTGGCGTTATCAAGCACGCGTATTTCAAAGTCTATAACGTTACCGTTTTCGTCAACAAAGGAAGCGGGACCGGGCGCGGTTATAACTTCCTCCTTGTTTTCTCGCATAAAATACTTAAGGTCCTTTTTCATATAAAAATCTCCTTATCATCAAGTGAAAAGCCCCTTTGCTGTCTTAAACAAAGGGGCTTTTATTGTATTAAAAAATTACGTCTTTTGCGTTGAAGCCGATGGCGTCGTCAAGAACATCGCCGCCGCTATCAAGGTTTATGAGAGAGAAGTCGCCGGTGAGGACACAGCCAACGGCGGTGCAGGTGATGTTTTTGCCCGTCTCTCTGTAGTAATCGGAGCCTGTGTCGTCCATAATGCCCTGTATGGTAAGTTCGGGGGTTTGTCCGGTCCTCTGATACTCTTTGATAACGTCTTCGAGGAAAGGAGTGCTACGACGGCGTGTGATGGTGCCTTTTACGGAATAGCCAAGCCATCTGCTACTTGAAGACCTATCGCCAAGCTGTCTGCCTTCCCAAACATCGGGGGTGTACTTAATTTCGGCTTTTACGCCGTCAAGACACTCCACGCCATTGATGAACACCTTACCCTCGCGGATAGATATAGGGGCTCTGTTATGTTCCATGCTTTACACCTCCTTATCGTGTTGCGATGCTGAAATAAAGCTTCTCGGCGCTGTCTACAGGCTTGATGCCTACGTTAAAGTAAGTCTTATCGCCTGCGGAATTTGCGCGGTCAACTGCAAAATCAGCTTCATAATCAACATCGGTTATCGCGCCTGCTTCGTAAAACTCTTTAAGAATAGCGCGACCCATTCCTTCCATAACGTCCCAACCTGTAGCGGAGTTGGAGTACTTGTTGGGAGGGAACTCCGCCTTAATGCGGTCTTTGAACGCGTTAAACACACGTGCTACTCTGTTTTTGCGATAGCTTTCGTCTTTGCCGTTTGTGAAAGAAACAAGGCTGTTGATGTCGTATTCTACAACAACGGCGCCTGCTTCGTTGAGGGTGAAGAAAATTTCGCCGGAGTTGATAGCGTTAACCGCTTGTTCGTGGGTCTTTGCGCCAACGATACCCGTAGCGCCTTCATAAACTCTGTAGGTGTTGGACTCTACATAAGAAGCGCCTGCGGTAGCGCCTGCCACCCACGCCGTTGCTTGAGCGTTGGTAAGCTCTTTGCCGTCAACAACAACGGAGTTGGTAACATTGATGATGTACTCGTAGTCGACGCCGGCGGTGTCTGCGATAACGCCAAACACGTTCTTGCCAACGCTTTCCTGCAAGTACTTAATCTTGGATATAGCTGCCGCTACAAGCGCTTCATTGGTAGAAGGGAAGCACAACGCATTAAACTGTACGCCTTCAATAGCGTCAAGGAACGCAGTAACGTCTGCGTTTGAGGTTTTTACATCTGCGCCTTCTGCAAGAGCTACGCTTGCTATAGCCGCCAAGTCGCCTTCCTTGGTGAATGTTACATAAGGGTCAGATATAGCCGCCGCTCCATCTGCGGTCTTAACACCCTCATAGTAGCTTGCTTTTCTGCCGTCGAAGAAAACAGCTATGTCAAATCCGCCTACGGGGTTTGCGGTAACGCTGTAAGAAAGCTTGTTGCCGCGAGAGCCGGGATATTTAGCCGTTGCGCTAATACCACCGCCGTTGTTAGTCGCTTTTGTGGTGTTTTCACTCGCATTATAAACAACAACGGTCTGAGCGCACTTCAATGCCTCTCGTATAAGAAGCATATTGGCGTTATCGTCGTAAACGCTGTAGCCGAGCTTTTCAAACTGCGCGTCGGGGTTTGAGTTTGTAATCGCTACAAACTCCTTTGTAGGGCCGTAGTCGTGGTCTATTAAAGGCAATACAACTACGCCGTTAGTGCCTGTACCGGCGCCTGCAAGAACGGTGCTATCCAAATTGATATAGGTACCGGGTCTTACTTTGCCTACAAGCTTGTCAAATCTTCCGCCTGCCATTAGTTTTTAGCCTCCTTTAAGTTTTTTGCTATGCCTCTTTTCCATTTTTCAATGGCAATTTTGGCTTCCTCAACGGTGTATTCGCCCTTGAGGTTAAAAGTAGCTCCGTCGAAAGTGCTTGATGTAACCCCAAAGAGCTTCAAGCAATTTTCGCGGAGCTTTGCAAGAGGGTATTTAGTGGGTGTTGCAATTTCCGCAACAGCCACTTCTTCCACCCTTTCCTTTTTTGCCATAAGGTAACCTCCTTATTCTTCGTGGAGTTCAGCAAGGCGCCGTATCTCCTCTAAGGTTTTATCGCTTACTACCCTTTCGAGATAAACGTCTGCTTTGTTCCACATATTTAAGCTATATCTCTGCGATGCGGTATAATCCTGTGTGTAATATGGCCTGCGGCTGTCCCACTCTAACGCGAGTTGGTATGCACCGCTGTCGAGCTTCTTAATAGCCGGGTCTGCCAAACGCAGGGAGTCGCCCGTGGCGCCCCCTTTGGTGTCTATAAGAGGTACACAATTTCTTTTTTCCTTCAAGGCTATAAGAGCCTTAAACGCTAAGTCATATGCTGCCTCTGTTGTTTTGTGGAAAAACTTAATAAACCACTTGTATCTCAAGCGGTATGTAGAAAATGTTTCGCCGTCGCTGTCTATCTCCGGCGAAGGGAAATAAACAGACGGTACAACAAAATCCTCTTTGACCTCATTATAGTACGGGGCGGGGTTGCCCGTGGCGTCGAGAGTGAATTTTATTATGCTTGCGATCTCTTGTTCAAGCATAGCGTCACCTCATTTCTCAGCTAAAGTATTTGTCAAACCACTCTTGTAGCTTGCGGTCAGCTAATTCGGGGAGCATCTTTTCCAAAATGCGGAGCGCAGAGTCGAAATAGTGTCTGCCCTCCACCCATTTCTGTTTAAGCACCATGCCGCCTTCCGCCGACCGGTCGTAGATAAATCGGTCGCCTTCCCAATATCCGGGAACAAAGCGAATTTCTACGCCCTTTGGGTTAGTCCAATGGCCGTCGTTTACATAGCCGGCATAGTTAACCGAGCTGCCTACCTCAAGGGCAAGCCCGCCCTCCGATATCTCCCATACGTTGCCGTTTGCGCTTTTATGAAAGCTGGCAAGCAACAAGCGCGTATCAACCGCCTTTAGCCGTATAATTTCATCTTGAACGATGCGTAGAAACTCAACACCTATCCCCTCCAAGAATAGCTCTAACTCCCTGCGTAGCCCCCCTTTTGAAGCCGCTTCCACACGTTCAAAAAACTGTCGCATTTCTGTTAGGTCTATCTCTATACCACTCATAACGGTTTTTGCCCTCCTATGCGCTCAATAAAAGCCGCAATGTGATGCCCTCGTATGTTCCGGGGCGGTGCCACTACGGTGTACTCTAAACCCGTTTCGCAGTTCACAACCTTATCGTGCAACCGTATATCCGTTCCCGCTTTAAGGTTGAGCTTCGTGCGCTCCGAAAATACGTTTTGAGGCTCTGTTTGCACCATAGAGGTGGAATTGCCCGCCTTTATGTTGAAATGGCATTTTACGGCCTTTTCTGCCGCTTCTGAGGGGTGTTCGTGGAAGGGGGAGGAGGGCAAGTTGTAGCCGGGGTTGTTTTCTTCCGTTACAAGGTGATAAATATCGCACTTATGGTCGAACAATTCCTCGATACTCATAGCCCTGCCCTCCTTATAGTTTACGCATACGCATAATGGTGTTGTTGGTAGACTTTGCTACCGAATATGCCTCAAGCAATGGGGCGAGGTCAAGGGAGTCGATATCAATCGCCTCGCTGTCCGCCGCCGTGTACGAATAGTCGTCAAAGGTTTCTGACTTTTTCTCACGCTTCGTTAAAGCGGTGTTGTAAGCATACGCCTCTGCTATCAGTATAACAGCGGTCTTGACGGAGGCCGGTATCTCCTCGTATTCCTTGAATGTGTTGTTGGTATATGACGTAACATATTGTTCCGCCCTTGCTATATCAACTGAAAGCTTGAGTATGTCTCGCTCGGCAACGGAGGGATACTCGGTGTAAGCCTTTACCTCTGCCGGTGACACCCAAGGTCTTTGCGCCATTATATCGCCTCCTTCAAGGTGCTGTTATTCGCCGTGCTCTGCCTCGTCGTCGTCCGTACCGTCGTCGTCCGTACCGTCGTCTAACTCCGTAGCGTCGTCTAACTCCGTAGCGTCCGCTATAGCCTCTATGATATCAGCCCTCTTAGTTTTGCCTAAGAGCGATATACCGTGTTCAGAGGCATACGCTTTGAGCTTAGGCACAGACATCTTGCTAAAATCATCCGCAGCGTTTTCCTCTGCGTCGTTGTCGGCTTCTACAAGCACAAAATAGCCCGTACTAACAAGATACTCAGCCTTGGCTTTATCTTCCACCTCTACAAATGGAGCTTTCTTTGTGGCCTTAACAGACCCGTTGTACGACATACCTTTGACAAGTTTTAATCGTTGCATAATTGCACCTCCTTTAATGGTTTAATGTTTAATGAAGACCGGTGATGATAGCGGTAGCGTCAAGCTCCTCGATGATGGGGTCAAAGTCGAGGTGGGTTACATAGAAACGCTTATCAAGCATGATAGCGTCCTTGCTTGCTGCGTCCTTGCGTATCTTTACTTCGTAGGTCTTAACGGATATAAGATTCTTAGGGTCGGTAAGAAGGATTATATCGTCGTCAAGAGAAGGGCAAGATACGGTGGGTATCTTTGCGGGAGCGCTGTAAACGGACTCGGGAACAGCGCCGCCTGCGTCGATAATCTTGTTAAGCAAATACTGTTCCCACTGCTGAGCTCTGCGAGGGGACATAATCCAACGGAGCTTGCCGTTGTTGTACTTGTTGGGAAGCGCTGCGAGTGCGCCATAGAAACAATCGAGGGTAAGGTCGCCGCCAATTTCTGCAGCGTTGAATACGTGACCGCCGTTTTTTATCTGTTTTACCCAACCATCGTTAATCTTGAGGAAGTCGTAGTCAGAGTCGGTGTCGGGTGTATCGGTGTCGCCGTTAAGCTGCAAGTCTTCCATGTCAAGACCGAGCTGAGTAGTCATAAGGTCGGTAATGGTAGCCTCAAGGTCCTCACCTTCAATGTTCTCACGCAGGGTTTCCTCGGTGATTTCCCAAGGAAGTCTTACTGCGGTAGTAGCGTACTCAACTGCGGAGAAGTTAACGGAAGCTCTGTGGCCGTCGTCAACATTCTCGGTCTTCTTTCTTACGATGCGGCTTGCGATGCCTATCTTGTCGATTTCGCCGGTCTTGGACTTGCGGATTTCGTGTCTGATAAGGCTGCCGAGGGTAGTGCTCTCAAATATCTGCTTGAGAAACTTTTTGGACTGTTCGGGGTTAAGCAAACCGCTTGTAACGGTTGCGGTAGAGATGGTTTCCTTTACAATCTGCTGATTAGTCATACTCATTCTTGTTTCCTCCTTTTCAAATTAAAGAATGCCTGTGAGATAATGCTTTTTGCTCTTATTAACGGGTGCGCCTTCACCGTCTATGTTGGTGGGTACACCGCGGCTTTTAAGGATAGGCTCGATAGCCTTGCTAACGGCGGTCTCAACCATCTTTGCGATGTCTTCGGGAGTAACCTCCTCAGCTTTAGGCTTGAGCGCCTTTGCTACAGCTTCCTCAACCATCTTTTCGATGTCGATAGCGGTGCCTTCCTTAAGCTCTGCCGTTTCTGCGGCAGGGGTGGTTTCTTCGGTCTTAGATACGGTAGCGGCTTCCATAGCCTTTGTTACCGCTTCCTCAACCATCTTTTCGATTTCTTGTTTAGTCATTTCGACTTCAACCTCCTCTGTATTGTTTTCTGCGTCTGCGGGTGTGACTGCGGCAAGCAATTTGCCGAGTGCGTCATAAGCGGATTTAACCGATGCCAAATTCTTGGCGCTGAGCTGTTTGCCGGCTTTGGATATATATCCGTCGGCAAGGGATTTTGCGATGTTCTTCTTTGTAAGAAGATTGGTGATTATGCCCGAAAAGTCCTCAAGTGCTTCTCTTATCTTTTCTTCGTTTTCTTCGAATACCATATGTCCCTCGTATTGGTCGTAGCGGTAAAGGGTTTCTTCGAGTGAGTGAAAAGCGTTCCAAAAAGATGAAGCGAGAGAAGTTTTGTCAAACCTTTCAGCCATTTCTCCCTTTTCAACAACATCAAGCCCAAAAAGCCCGGCGAGCCTCTTAAACAAGCCTTTCTTTTCGGTTTCATCGGTTTCCGTCATTTTTACCTCTGTGGATTGCAAAGTAACATCCTCCTCGCTATATATGCCTACGCCGCCCATCGAAAAGCCTGTGATTTCGCCCTTCTCGACGGCGCTCCACACTTCTTTGTCGGCAACCTCAACCGTCATAAGCCACGTGCCTTTCTTTACGGTCTGCCCTTCGCACTCGAAGTCAGCCTTTGCTACCCAACTCTCAACGACGGAAGCGTTTTCCATCGCTTCAAAATTGTGCTGCAAATCTATGCCGGTGCCGTGCTTAGCAAAACCGTAAGCAGCCTTGGTTATTTCCTCCTCGGTCATATAGTTACCGTGAGCGTCCTCAACCATAGGCTCGTACACAATACCCGTAAGGTAGTGGTTTTCGGTGTCGGTCTTGACAATCCTGCCGTAAGTGGAGAATGTCGCCTCCCCGTCTTCCGCTTTCGTGATAAGGAATGCCTTTTTGTTGGCCGCCTTATCTACAAGAGATACAAACGATATCTTTGCGTCTGTTATCTCAAAAGCCTTTTGCACATTTCTCATTGTTTCACCTCCTTTCAATAGTGCATTAACTCTATAGCCGTCCATTCGTTGAGGACAGCAAAAAAACGGCTACTTAGCCATCTTTTTTCGTGTAGGGGTATAAAAAAGGGTATGGCGTTATTCTATGCCCGCCTTAGCCCTGTTTTTAGCCTCAAGCTCCTTTATCCATTTGTCGTCCATATCTGCGACAATCTCAGCTTGTAGGCGTTTACGCTCCTTAAGGTCAAGCCCTAAGACTTCCTTCGAGACGATGCCTCGGTGAACACAATGACAATTGATGCTTTCGCCGGCCGGCAGGGAAGGGTCGCGGGGGTACATCGGGTAATAGGTACCGCCGTCGGCACCGTATAAGGTGAACGGCTTGTCTTTGGGAACAACTTGCCCGTTCATTCTTTGGTGGTTTTCCCTTGGCTCGTTTCTGTAAGACCCGGTGTGTACCCACTCTTTGCTTTCCGTTGCCGGGGATTGCTGTATGGCCTCCTCTTGAGCTACGCTATGTGCTCGTAGGCTCTCGGTGATAGCTGTGGTCCTCGCACGGTATCGCTCAGTCCTTATGCCGCTATCTTGTATATCCGTTATAAAGCCCTGTATACCCGTTCCGGCTTCAAGGTTTTTATTCAAGATACGTTCAATTTGTTCGTGGGAGGAAAGCTTCATTAAGCCGCTGAGTTCAGCACTCCAACTCTCCACCCAAGCGGTGGTCCTTTTGGATAAAGTGGAGCAAGTAAGCTCCTTATCCATCTGTTGGATATAAGGGGTTGCCAATTCGGGAAGATACTCGGCTAATTGCTCTTTGAATATCTCAGCAAGCTTTTCTGCGGCGCCGTCTGTGAGCTTAACGCCGGGCCATATCTTTTCAGCAAACTCCTCAAGGTCAACCGCCTCTCTCGCGGCCTTTAGAAAGTACTCTGTTTCACTCTCCAAAATATCGGTAACGGCGTCCTCAATATCGGAGGCCCACATTACCGTCTTTTTTGGCTCAACAAAGCCTTCGTCAGTAAGAGCGTCGATTAAATCGTCGTCCGCCTTTTGGATATAGGCGTCTATCGCCTTAATAAGCCTTTCACAATGGCACATATCACTTGCCCTCCTCCCTCATTTTCAAGAGCAAGGAGCGTACTTCCTTCATAACGGCTACAACGCTGTCGTCCTTTGCTGCCGCCGCTTTTGCTATCTTTTTTTCAAGCTGTCCCACAACCATAGGCATAGACATATTCTGAGCCGCATTTTGAGCGTTTGCAACCACGAGAGGCGTGTTGCCCCATTCGCCTTCAAACTCCTCAAAATCATCGCCAAGTGCGGAATATGCAATCTCCTTGGCCTTGTTGGGCGTGAGTCCGCCCGCCTTCTCCGCTATGGTAAGTATCTTGAACATATCGTCGGGGTTGGTTGTCTTCGGCTCCTTGAAGTACACCTCTACAAAACGGAAATTGTAACCGTTAAGCAAGCGGTTGTTGATAATCCACGCAAGGCTTTTGCGCTCCGGTTGGAATACTTGCTTCTCGGTTATCTCTTGCGCCGTCTGTGCTGTGGCACGGTTAAAGTCCGTTGTATAGCCTACATAGAGGTCGGGAAGGTTGAAAGCGGATTGGGCTCTGCGGCGGTTGTTGTCCAAATACTCTTGGAACAGTTCGTCCTTTTGCAAAATAGAGGCGAGGTCTTTTATCTCTACCTCTGCGGGCTTTTCTCCCTCGAATACCGCTGCGTTATCTGAGCTCTCTGTTTCAAGCACTATAAAAGCGTGTTGCCCTGCTTCGCCCTTGATGTCGTTCATATACTCGGTCAGCTTGGTGAACGAGTCCTCGGTGAGCGTGCCGCCTTTAAGAATTATCATCAGAGGCGTATGCCTGCCGTTGCGGAAATAGTTGTTGTTAAGCTCCTCTGCACGTCGGCTCCCGTCTACGCCGAGTATCTGACCCGCCCATCGCACTTCTCCGTAAGGCTCGGTGCCTAACGCAAACTCCAACAGTTCGTTGGCTTGGTCTTTGAGGTCTAATTTTTCGCCGTCTGCAAGGTAATCGCCGCTATACTTATTCATAATACGGGGGTCGCCAAACTCCTTGAAATAGACGGTTTTGCTGCCTACCGTTTGGCGATATTTACGGAATTTGCGGTCGCGCTTCACTACCTTGCCCTTGTAGTTAAACTCGGTGCTTATATAAGGCTCTAACAAGCGGGTCTTTTGTACCGACGGGATATCCTTTACGTACTCGATTTGCGCGACGTTCCCCTCAAGGTTGCGTATGCACTCAAGGTACGCTATGCCGTAGGTTTCCCTGCCATCTATAATGTCCTTGAATATCTCCGTAGCGTCGCAATCGTAGTTAAGGAGGTCTATAATCTCCTCCGCCTGTGCGTACTCTGCCGCCATTTCGGAGGTTTCTTCTTCATCGACCTTATACCTCAAGCCGATGCCGAAGCCTGCTATGTTGTTTTTGTACGCTCTGATGCATTGAGGCAGAATGGAGGAGTTAAGCACAAACTTCTTCAAGCCTTGCAATTCAAAGTCGGGCGTTATCCATTCAGATGCCGACACAGCGGTTGCGCTGTCAAACTGCTCCGTTTTGTCTGATTTAAGCAAAGGTTGAGGGGCGGCGGCTCCTTTGATTATCTTAACCTCGTAGCCGGGCCTTTTCTTTAACGTCGCTTCCATCACTTCTTATCCCCTTTCTTTATTTCGTTTTTTATAGGGACGCATAACAAAAGAACGCAATCCGCCTCGTCGGGTGAAGGCAAATCGCGTTTCTTCATATCGTCTTTACTCTCTATTCGGATTTTGCTGTTTTCGGTAAGCCTATACTTTCTGCCCGAAAGTTGAGCTACCAAGTCATCGTCGTCCGGTAATATAAGCTCTACCGGTTTTGGCTTTCTTTCCTCGTCAAAAGGGGAAAGCAGGCTTTTAACCGTAGCCATCATATACGATGTGCTGTCGTGGTAATGTTTGTGCTTGATGCGCTGCCCAAATTTAATCGGCACTATGTTCATTTGTGTGAGGTTATCCGGGGCGTTTCTCTTTAGCTGTCTTAGCCTATCTACAACGCCACCGCCTACGCCGCCGTCGTCCACGCATACTGTAACGGCTCCTTTGTAGCCGGGGTAGCGCTTCAATAGGTCATAGTACAGTAACACTATATCGTCCGCCGTTTTCATTGTGTCTTGGCCGTGGCGCTTCTTATCAAGCGTTACCTTTTCGTCTACCTTGGAGCCTATTATAGTCTTATCGTCGCCAAATCTCGCAACGTCGCACCCTATACGGATTGAATGTGGTACCGCCGCCGGTGTGTACTCTGTCATTATGGAGCGCTCAACAAGCGTTATCGGTATGAATACATCTGAGTTGCTAAGAGGAAAATCCCCCGCAACACGTACTCGGAATACGTCGCTATCCTCTCCGTACATTCGGATTATGGTGTCAATAAACTCTTGAGATACACGGCTGCTTTTCCTGCCGTCTATGTGGAATGTCTTGTATGACGCTCTGTTTTTGTTGTGGCTGTCGTAAAAGAAGCCGGAAAGCTGTGTAGGGTTTCCACACATTAAAAGCCTTGCGCCGGGCGTTGATAATGCACCAAGCACCGGCTCGAATATGTTATCTCTTACGCCGCTTGCTTCGTCGATGATGTAGAGAATATCGTCTGCGTGAAAGCCCTGTAAGGCGTCCGGCTTTGTTGCCGTTCTTGCTACCGCAAACCATTCCTCGGAATACCCCTTGAGGTATACTTTCTCACGGGTCCATACAAATTCTTTTTCAAGCGCCGGCGATTGCCTTAACCACTTGCTTACCTCCGCCCAAAGTATATCGAACAACTGATGCTGCGTCGGTGCCGTGCATGCTATTTTTGGGAACGGCCTTGTAGACATAAACCATATAAGGGCCCACGCCTCAACAGCGCTCTTGCCTATACCGTGTCCGCTTCGTACCGATGTCATTGTGTTGTCGGCAACACTTTGCAGTATCTCCGCTTGCTGCGGGTCGGGCTTAATGCCTATGAGGTCTTCTACGAAATGAACGGGATTTTTAGCATAATACAGTATGGCGTCTTGACTCAAACTCATTCGCCGTCCCCCTCCATTCTGTTTTTATATGCTGAAATAATGGTGTCAGCGAGGGATGCAGTTTGTCCGGGGCCGTTTTCGCCAAAGTCGGATATGCTCTCCTGCCTTGTTTCCTTTTCGAGCTTTGTTCCCAACGAAAGAAAGCGGGCTATATCTTTTGCCGACAAATACTTCAAACTGTCGAGGGCTTTTACCGCCTTTTTCTGCAAAAGCATCGCCGTTTGTATCTGCCTGTCTTGCATCTTTTTGATGGCGAGTTTCTTTTCTTCAAACTCTTGACGGCGCAAATCGTTCTCGTAATCACGAACACGCTTCGGCCATTCCCACATACTGCTCCATCTGCCTATGAGTGCGTGGGATTTGTTCAACTGCTGTTCAACTTTTCGTAAAGTGCGCTCCCCGCCCATTTGGAGATACAAGTAAAAAGCTTCATAAGCCTGTGCGCTTTCGTTTGGCTGACGTTCCCAAGACAACAAATTCTTGCTCCCTTTAGCCTTTGCCATTATCCTCCTCTCCTTTTAGGGCGTATTTATAAACTATGTCGCCGTTTTCGTCTCTGCCAACGGGTCTGAGTATTCCTCCGTACCCTTTTGCCGGGCTTGTACCCTTGTTGGGGCTGTTCCAATTATCCCTAAGAAACTGCGACATTGTTGTATCATAATTTAACGCACGGTTTTTGTTGTTTCCCGTGTTGTAGCCTGCGGCTCCGACCCAGGGGAATGAAAAATATTTGTCGATGTTTTCTGAAATATCGGGCCATCGCACCTCTCCGTTTTCTCTTGCTGTTATAATCGCTTGACCGAGGTTTCCCGTTTGGCTTACGTCCCATTCCGGTGGTACGCCGCAACAGTTACAAGCATCGTTGCATTCACGGCAAAAAGCGTCGCTAACGTGGAAACGCATACCGAGGCTGTGGACGTATTCCCTCATATCGTGGATAATCGGTGCCTTTATGCCTCGGTTAAGCCTCTTGTAGCCATGTTGGGTGCTATTCTCCATATAGTATTTGTGTATGTCAAAACCACAAATCTTGCTCATTTCAGCGTATCGCTTCTTGAGGTTTTCGTCGGCTCTTGCTTCCATACAGAAAAACTCTGTCGTAACACTGTCGGCTCCGGCTTCGTGTGCCATTGATATAAGCTTCTTGTAATCCGAGGAAACTCCGAGGATAAACGGTCTAAGGCGTAGTGTTACGTGTATACCGATGTCTGAAAGCCTCTTTATTGCGGCTATCCTTTCTTCCGGTGAGGGCACGCCCTTTTCTATCCTTCGTGCCTTTTCTTTGTCTGCGGTTATTATGGAGATTTTAACGTGCCAATTATGGGTGTGTCTCTTGAACAGCTCCATATATCTTTCGTCGGCCGTCCACCAAGCAGCTTTTGTGCTAAAAGAAAGCGGGTAGTCTATTTTGTCGAAATACTTAAGAAGCTCCAACGTAACACCGTATCTACGCTCCCATTCGTCAAATTCGTCCGCAAGCCCTCCCCATTGCATTATCCTGCGATTTTGGATATATGGGAAGAATTGTTGTTCCGTCTTAGTTACTCCCTCGGTATTGTTCAGCATAGCATTCTCAAATAAATTTATAACCTTTTGAGGGTTTATGCAACGAGGTGCGCCGCCGCCTCCTATATAACCGTTTAATGTATGGCTTTTTTGGAAATAAGAAAAACAGTAAAGGCAGTTGTAAGCGCATTTGCTGTATGTGTCGAGGCTCATGGGCATCGAGCAATCGGGGATTTCCATGCTCCACCTTGGTGAGCTATAGTTTTGCTTTAATTGCTTTTCGTCCATGCTTTTTTCTCCTATTCGTCTATTCTTATAACTGTTGTTTGCGAACCTTCTTTTATCTGCCCGGTGAAGCCTTCGTCTTCGGCCCACCTCTCTGCATAGAAGCTGTTTTCAAATACAAGGGTTACAACATAGCTGCCGCCTAAGATTTCTCCCTCGTATTCATCGTCCCACTCACCAAAGTCTGAGTCGTCTATGAGGTCCGAATTGTTGGCAAGTATAACGGCTATTTCGTCTTCCGAAAAGCCCGAAAGCGCTGCCACTTCGTAATCGAAGTCTTTTAATATCGCTTCCAACTTTTCGTAGTCCCATTGCCCCTTGATTTTGTTAAGCGCTACATTAAGCAGCTTTTCGTCTGTTTCGTCGAGGTCAACAACAGAGCAAGGGATTGTGTCGTATCCTAAATGTTTCATAACGGCAAGGCGCTGATGGCCGCCTACTACGTTGCCCGTTCTTTTGTTCCAAACAATAGGCACCACATACCCTATTTCGGTGATGCTCCTTTCGAGCTTTTCCCACTCCGGCATCCCCGGTGCCAATTCTACACGGGGATTGTAAGGTGCTGCGTTAAGCTGCGCTATCTTAATTTCCTGTACCATACTCTGTCCCCTCCATCTTGATTGTTATGTTTCGGGCTGCGTCTTTGTATTCCGCCTCTACTCCTCTGTCTGTAAGCCACTTTTCGGCGGCTTCCTTTGTAGGAAAAGAAATAAACACGTGGAACGGCTTTTGACGCTCTACCGGCTCCGTTTCTTCGTCCGCGTCGTCGTCCGTTTCCTCGTAGTCATCCGTGTCGTATTCTTCTTCACCGAACATACTTAAAAGTTCCTCCGCTGTAAAGCCGGTGTATTGTATGTCGTCGGCGTCTATTTCGTCAAAAAGCTCCTCCAATTTCTTGTAGTCCCATTCGCCGTCTATCTTGTTGATAGCGATATTAAGGAGCTTTTCTTGTTCTTCATCAACTTCTATAAGCACCACTTCCGCCTCCGTTTTTCCCTTATCTTTTAACACGGTGAGGCGTTGGTGCCCGCTTACGAGGTTTCCGGTGGTTTTGTTAAGCACTAAAGGCTCCACCAAATCAAATCGGTCAAGGCTGTTTTTCAAAGCCTCGTATTCGTCGTCGCCCGGTTTCAAAGCCTTTCGGGGGTTATAATCTGCCGGGCGGATATCTTCGAGTTTCATTATGGCGGTTTCCATACTATTTAGCTCCTTTTCTTCGTTTTAGCTTTACGCTGTTTTCCTTTGAGGGGATAATCTCAAGTATGTCCCCGTGTTTTCTCTTGAGAAGCTTTAACATATCGGTTTTGCGCTTCCACGCCTCTGCGCATCCTCCGTCTGCAAATCTGTCAATATCAGCGCAGGTGTCGTCTATGCTAACAAAAGCTCCGTAGCGTTTGATTATTTGAGCACACATATCGGTATCTTGGAGGACAACAAAGTTGCGGTCAAATCGCAAATCCGTATTTATCAAGCCGTAAAAGCCCGTATCGCACAGTTTCCGTCTGTTATGGCCCGGCCGCATAAACATAGCGTTCCTTGTCATTGAAAGCCCAAAGCCAACCGTCTTTTCAAGCCTGCAAATTGCAAACCCTCTGCGGCAAAGAGTTAAAAGCTCTTCGAACTTTTGTACGTTAACGAGCTTTCGCTTCCCCGTTGCTTTATCTATCGTAAGGCGTTTTATCGCTTTTATGTCGTCTTCCAATATTACAATTTTTACGCCCTTTGAGTGGTAGTCTAAAAGCGTGTTAAAATTATCCGCAGCGCAACTCCCCCCCCGGTATAAGAAGGCGCCTACACGCTTGTTGACTCCTGCACGGGTGTACGCCTGCCGGTCCTCCTCTGTCTGCACGGAAAGAGATATCCAATCTTTCGGACATCCCATCGACTCAAGCAAATCGAGCGTTTTTTGGCGTCCGGCTCTTTTGTAGCTTGGTATGCAAAATAAAAATTCGGGCGTCATTCTTTTTTCTTCTTTCTCAAATCTATTCTGTTGTTATCTCGCAATAGCACCCTTGCTTCGTGGGGCTTGTTTTTCTGTGGTGCTAAAATGTTTGGGTAAGCCTTGGAAAGTCTCTCTACGGTCTTTAAATTTTCGTCTGAGTGCCAAATTTCGTAGCAACCGCCTGCATTCGTCCGATGCTTTGCATTCGGGGCGAGAAAATTGTATCGCAACACTTCTCCGCCACCTTCGAGCACCCTTGCACACATTTCTATGTCTTCTTTTGTTTTGTAGCTTTCGTCGAACAACAGCTCATGCCCTTTTGTGAAGCCAATTACCGTGTTCACCGTAACCGTCGTCGATATGCTCGGCGACATAAAAAAAGCGTTATGCACGGGGTAAATCCCGAACAACGACGCTTTCCTCTTTTGTGCCATATTAAAGCACTTGTTTAGTAATTCTGCGAACTCCTCGCGTGTATCGATGGGTACGAGTTTGTTTCCTCTAAGCTTCCCTATGCTTGAAACATCATCGTCAAACATAAGGATATTTGTGGCACCCGAAAAATACCTCAGAGCGTTGTTCCTTGCTGCCGCTACTCCGTTTGCCGGGGTAAGGATTATGTTCGCCCTGTCTTCGTGCTTTTTGTAAGCCTCTCTGTCATTTGCGGTTTGCACAAAAATGTATATACGTTCTTTGGGTATTCCAAGCCCCGATAAATAATCAAGTGTTATCTGTTTTTCGGCTCTCCTGTATGAAGGTATTGCCATTACAAAGTTCTCCATTAGCTACCCTCCTTCTCAACTCTGTCGAGCTTAATCCGTGCGCCCTGCTATTATAATAAATTTCGATGCCGAGGTCCCTGCAGGCTTGCTTCCCGGTGAAATCTTTGTCTCTATAATCTTCCCCTACAAATCGTATGTCTATGGGGAGTGAGCGAATGGCTAACTCCAAGTCTGCCTCGCTTTCAAGTGGTACTACCTCATCTACGGCTCTGTGGCCCACAAGCTGGGCGTATCGTTCGAATACCGATTGTACGGGCTTGTTTTTGAACGGTCTGTCCGTAGTCGGGTCTGTTATTATGCCGACGTATAAATAGTCGCAGTACATTTTACATTCATCGAGCATCAACGAATGCCCTGCGTGTAACAAATCTCCTACAACCGATGTGAAGCCGATAATTAACGGCTTTGCGCTTTTTTTGCTACTCGCTAAAGAGCTGTCCATTCTTATCTATCATCCCTTTTGCCATGGTTTTGACTATCTGCTTCCCTTTTTCGTCTTTATATCTGTACAGCCTTATAATGTACATCAAGTGGAGCCCTACAACGATATCGTAAATGCCCCTGCGCTTGAGTATGCAATCCAATGTTGCGAGGTATGCCGTGTTGTTTGCTTCACTTATGCCGAAAGCGTATTCGTATCCGCTAAGCGACATTCTAAGCTTAGCAAAATCTAAAAGGTAGCTTGAGCTTTCTCTAAAATAGCGTGGGTCTATGAAATAAAGCTGCCCATCGTCGCCTTTGATGATATTGCTTAATATCATATCGCCGTGAGAATAGCTTGCGTGCCTGTGAAAAGCTTCTTTGTGATGTGTGATAAAACGCTTGCACAAATCTATTATCCCGTTCATTTCTTTGTCGCTGGAGTAATTGCCTTCCAAAATCTCAATATGCGGTGTTATGTCAAACGCTGCCTTCCTTCTCTTTGAAAACTCAAGGATAGTAAATAAGACTTTGGCAAAATCTTCGTCGGTAAAGCAGTCTACAAGGTTTTTCCCTTCTATGAAGTCCATATAAACTGCGTTGTATAGGCAAGAAATAACCCTCGGAAACTTGCATGCGCCGGCGTTATCTTCGACCCATTCGCGAAAACGGGCGGTATCTTCTACGCTCCCAAGCATCTTTTTTACCGTTTTGCCGAGGCGGTATATAGGCTTGTTAGAGCCTCCTCCGTGTAACATTCCAAAGGTACCGGAGTGGAAGTCTGCTAAGTTAACCGCTTTGTCGTCAACATACAAATCTCCGATGGGCTTGCCGAATATCAGTTCATCGCACGGCACATCGTGCTTTTTTAGCCACCTTATTATCTGCGCTCGATTGCGGGCCTCTATCAACGCTAAATCGCCGTTGCATGAAACCTGACCTCTTGCTGTGTGAATGACTATCTCGCATCCATCCTCTTTGAGCTGCCGCATCTTCTCGACAGTTTCAAGAATGGGCGTAGCGTTCTCGTAATCACGATTTATGTGAGTGCTTATGGTGTCGTCTAAATCAAATACTATGCGCATCGTTCCTCTCCTTCCTTTCGTTGATTTAAAGAAAAAACAGCCCTATCCGTAGATGGGCTGTTTTTTAGGGGAACGTATGAAGAAAATATCAAAAACATATTTGCAATATTTTACATCATATATTCTACCACACTCTTTTTGCCTTGTAAATGCCCTGTTTTTGCCCCGAAACGGAGCACAACAGAGCTGCTAAAACTTTTCTATGCCGCAAATCCCGTACAAAAGGGAAGTGAGGCAGGAAACGGCGGCGTCTATGTCCTTGTATACTGTGCGCTTGTCTATATGCTCCGTGTTGGCTATGCTCTGCGCCGTGGTAGGGATTTCGTCAAGGTACATCGCCTTGAGTATGCGGTAGTGCCTTTTGTCGTCCTCTCGGTTGGAACGTTCACACATAAGAGCGTAAACATCAAGCATACGGTTAACGTGGGTCATTATTATCTTTGTGCGTACCGTGGAGCTTTTTATGGCCTCCACGCTAAAATTATCTTCGTAGCCCTTGCTTGACATCATTTCCATAATGTCGATAAAGCTTTCGTCTACTTCTTCCGCCTGTTCTATTTCAAAAATGGCGTTATTAAAGTGTTCGTTGAGGTGCCTATAGTTCTGCATAAGGAGCTTCGTATTGTGGTATCTGCGGTCATATTGACGCTCTCGGAGCTTCTTTTTCTCACGCTCTATAGATTTAATAGCCGCTTTAGCTCCTACCTCTGCACCTACCGCCGCACCGATTTGTGTGCCAAGAGTAATGGCCGCTTTAAGCTTTTCGTCGATGTTTTTGTTTGCTACGTCATAAGCTGCGATAACGGCTGCCTTGATTATTTCCTCGATTTCAAGCCCCGTCCTGTTGTTTGTTCCCATACTCTACACCTCCTCGACACTCCAAATCTTCCGGCGTTATCAGCGTTGCATCTATGCTGTCGTTAAAAGTTTTTACGGCAGCGACAAATTCATCACACGCCATACCCGCGGTTTCAGCCGTAGCCGACATGCGGCGTACAGCCCTTTTTAAGCGTTTGAGCCTTAAGTTGTGCTTCAATATGGCTTTTTTTATACGCAATTTATTCAGCCACTTTTGAAATAACTGCATTGTGTCTGTCCTCCTAAGTCAAAAATCTAAGTATTCCCCCGACATACGGTACCCGGTACTCTTTTATGTCCTCCGGCTTAACATACTTTCGTCCGTATATCGTTTTCATATTCTTAAAGGTCTGCCAAGGGATTTTGTAGTATCTCTCGAAGCTAAAGGAAACGAGAACAAAGCAATAGGCTCCGTAGCTTTCGTGTTCGTTCAAGTCCTTCTCTTGTTCATCAGATATCACGCTTTGCTGTATGCGGTCCGTGTCGGTATGCTTTGCATCAAACACCACCGAGCGCCCGGTTCGCAACGTTCCCTTGAAGTCCGGCTGAGCCTTTTTCTCATAATGTGCTATGAATTTGCCATTGCCTAAATCTTTTATAGGCTTCATAGGCTCCGGCGTCTTTTCTATCTTTGCTATTCCTTGAATGTTGTAATAATCGCAGGCGGTTTCGATAATCGACTCAAATTCTCTGCCATTATATTTGTTGCGCCTGCCTTGTATTATCCTTCTGTATTGCGCCGAGTCCATCATAGCACCCCGATTTCTACGGCGTACTGCTGTACTTTGTATGCGGTGGCGCTTTTAACGCCCTTGCAATCGCCCCTAAACAGCCCTTTAAGCAATTTTTCTACCTTGCCTGCGTCTTTGTTAGGCTCTGCATCTAAAACGGCTTTTTGGGGCGAATTTGCGCTTTTAAAAGCCTCTACAAGCTGTGCATCTGTCATTTTGCGGAGCTTTACGGCTTCGTTATGTATTTCAAGCTCCTCCGGTGTGTATCTGCATTTTCTCTTTTTTGCCATATTTATACCTCCTTACTTAAACGGTAGTTCATCATCGTTTGCAAGTTCTTCGTAGTGATTTGAGCCGTTTGGCTCACTATAAGACGGTGCTACCGGTGTGCCTGCCTGCTTGCTGCCGCAAAATTCTGCTTCTTCAACGACGATTTCAATAACCGTCCTGTTGTTTCCGTTTTTGTCTTGGTATCTGCGGCTCTCCAAATGACCTTCTATAAGTATCTCTTTGCCTTTGTGGAAATTATTACTTATAAATTCCGCAAGGTTTCTCCATGCTACGCAATCGAAAAAGTCCACCGTTTCACTTACGTGGGGTCTTTTTACCGCTATTCGAAACGAGCAAACAGCCACTCCGTTAGGCGTCTGTTTTAGCTCCGGGTCGTTTGTTAAACGTCCCTTCTCTATAACCTTGTTCATACTGTATCTCCTTTTTCTCTAATTTGCGCTTGAGGCGGGCTATCTTGTAATCCACCTCCGGCTGTATTTTGTTTTCACCCCCAATCCAAAGCCTGTCCGCAGTCCGGGCAGTAAGCACAGCCCCAATTATTGATACCGTACTCAAAGTCGCCGTTACCGCAGTTCGGGCATTTGGCGTTATCGTAGATGAGGTTTCCGTCCTCGTCGTAGCCGTCGCCCCAAAATTCGGGTGGTTGCGGTATTTGTTTTAAGATAGCCTTTCTTCCGATTTCGCAAGCCTCGTTTACAGGCTCAATACTCTCGTAGTGTTCGCGGTGCGTCGGGTCAAGGATTTCGGCGGCTCTTTCGAGCATCATTTCCTGTTTGCTCATGCACCCACCTCCTCAATGGCTTTTATGACCTCCGCTGTGGTCTGTCCTTTTTTTATTCCTACCATAATTGCGGGCGGTGTCGGCATTTCTGCCGCGATAGGCCGCCAAAGGTGAAGGCAATTAGGGATGTTATTTACATATTCGCTCTTTGCCGGGTGATACTGTACTACGGTTTCATTTTCTCTGAAAAACATATCTTTCAGCTTGCACATATCGTCCCATGACGGCGTTATCTTCCTGTTGCACGGTGCTACGCTAACGTGTTCCCAACCTCCGCCGTTGCTCCATATTACCGTAGCCCAACGTTTACCGGCTTGAAATATCACTCCGCACCCGCCGTCGGGAGCGGTCCGGGCGATAAGTAAATTCGGTATGTTTTTGAGTTCTTCGTTTGTCTTCATTTAGCTGCCTCCATTTCTGCCCGTAGGGACTCTTTGATGTAGTAGTTGAGTCCAAGCTGCCGACAAAGCGTTTCGGCTCTCCTGCCAAAGTCCGCCCAATCAATGTTGGATTTGTGATAGTTCAGTTTGCCGATTTTGACCTTATCGACAATCGGTGCTACCAAGTGTAGGTTGATGAAAAACTCTCTATCATCGGTTACGGGCTCGAATGATACCCAAGTCTTTATGCCGAGGCTGTGCGCCTGTGCGAGAGCGTCAACCCTTGCTTTCCATTGCGGGTTTCTGCCGTTGCCAATACCGTCGAGGGTTATGCCGTACCAATCCTCCGGACCGAGCAAATCAAAATCACGGCTGCCGTCGCCTTTGGTGAGGATTTGCACGTTATTACCGGTGCTTTTCAGTAGGGAGATTATCTCGCGTGTTACGGTGGTGTCGTAACCGTGAGGGTATGGGTCGCAAGTAAAACAAAGGTGTATAAGCTTCCCTTTGATGCCCTCATGCTCTATCTGCTTCCGTGTTTCTTCGACGATGTTCGGCTTTGGCTCTACAACGCTATGGAATTTTTCTCTGTCTTTATGTAAGACATTGGGCGCAAAGCAGTAATAGCATCTATGAGGGCACCCCGTGTATATGTTTATTGCGTAGTCTCCGTATTCTTTTGCTTTGCCCTTTGGTATGTAAATAGGCTTCATCTTTCATCCTCCGTCAAGTCAATTTCTTCCGTATCCTCCTGCCGTCGCCACGATATGTCTATGTGTCCGCAGTTCTTACACTTCGACACCGTAACAGTAACATTCTTGTATTTTTCGACATCCTTATATACGCAGGGGTCGAGTTCATGTGCTCCGTCGGGCTTTATAACGGCTCCGCTATGCTTACACTTTTCCACTCTTTCCTTCCTCCTGTATGTTGTCTATTATTTCGGATATTGCTTCGATGGCACCAAACGCAAATATTTGCATTGACTCCGTAGAGAGGATGCCAATCCCTCAAGTATGCCGAGGTTTCGTTGAATAGCTGCGTAGTTATCGAGGGTCATTTTTCTCAACTCCTTCCAAAAACCACCGCTAAAAGCGGTCTAAACCTAAATGAGTTTAAGTTTTTTGCTTAACTCGTTTTGTCTAATGTTTGTCTAATTGACTTATAAGTCCTTGCAACGGGAAATTCATCCAAAGCTTTTCTGTTCTGTGTAATCCCATTTGCGCCGTTGTATCAATTAAATCCGTGTACCACCCATCAAGCATAGAGTTATATAATTCGCTGTCGTATCCGCTAATAACGACTTTTGCGTTGCTGTTAAGCAAGGCGCCCAAAAGGTCCCTATGCTTTTCTTCGGACATTTCGCAAGCATACATATTTCTTTTCCGCAAACTTGGCAGATACGGGGGGTCACAATATATAAGCGTATCCGAGCTGTTGTATCGCCTAATAAGCTCAATGGCATCTATTCTTTCTATTTGGGCATCTTTAAGCCGCATACAGCAACTTTGTATAATCTGCGGCAAATCATTCCACATAGTTGCACATCGAGGACCGCCATAGGTTTGTACATTGCGCCAGCTCCTTTTACTGCTGTTGCTTGTTCCAAAAGATTGATGATACCGCACCAATGTCCTCCGAGCCTGCTCAACCGGGTCTACAGAACGGTGGTAGCACTCTTCAAATTCTTGCCGGCTGAACGGAGTAAGGCTTATTGCTCTTGCAAGTGCATCGGGCTGTTCTCTGCACACTTGAAACAAATTCACAATGTCGCCGTCAATATCGTTTATCGTTTCTATATAGGTTGGGGTCTTTTGAAAAAACACGCCGCCCGACCCAAAGAAAGGCTCTAAATAAACCTTGTGTTCGGGGAAATGCGATATTATCCATTGTGCTATGCGCCACTTTGCGCCGGGATACTTAAGAATTGCTTTCATTTTGCATCTCCTTATGCTGTAGTTCGCCGTAACTGCAATAATCATTTGGGTCAAGTCCGTCAGTCATAAAATAAGAACACACAATATCATCTCCCGAATAGTCGGTAATATCCAATGGGTCTTTTTCCATATTTGCCACATTAAATTTACAATCTTTACACCTTACCACTTCCACAACATCTGCGGTGGGTATCTTTGAAAGGTTGGGAGAATACTCTTCTCCGTGGTCGCAATAAGTATTACAACCGCTGTTACTATGATGTCGGCAAGTCTCACATTTGCCTAAATATTTTGTGTCAATATAGGGCATTCAATCACCTCTTTCTTTTGGTGTGCCGTAACTACAAAAATCATTTGGTTGCCAAATAGGCGGTGCATAATTATCAAAAGAATGTTTATCATCTGACGGAAGACAGCATTTGAGCATAGCCAACGAATAATGCTCGCAATCTTTACATCTCACAACCTTCTCAACATCAACGGCGGGAAAATGTGTTTCACTTTCTATCCTACGAACAATAAAATCAGAAACGCCCATATTTTCAAGCCACGCACATAAGGGTTCTTTCTCAATATAAGCCATCACCCCACACCGCCTTTCTCGGTTGGGTGGGCGGGTTCCCAAGCAATAGGCATAAATATGTTTGCCATAGCCATATTTTCTTTAACAAAAACTGTAACAAGGTTAAGTCTAAAAAATCCGTAAGACTTCCAATTACATTCGCATTCAAACGGAGATTTTGCTTCTGCTCCACATTTCGGGCATCTAAATCCTTTTCCATTCAAACTTTTATGATAATCTTCCATAGTTTCAAAAACAAAAACTTTTCCGTCTTTGATTTCGGGTTGGTTGCTATCTTGATAATAGTTAAGATACCAATAATCTCTATCAGTTTCCCAACCTTTCAATATTTCCGTGTAAGGTATGCCTGTTTTTTCTGCATAATGTTTTGCTCTATCTACCGTCCACTTGAATTTATCGCAATACTCGCACCTGTGTTCGCATAGGTTTCCACTATCGGCATAGTTTCTCATTTTTGCTATGCAATCCTCGGTGAAGTGTTTACACCACCTACCAATAAAATCGCTGTGTTTTCTTTGCCCATCTACCGTCGCTTCAATGAGGCTTTCAAGTCCTTTATCTTTCATTTTTACAACAATCCCTTTTCGTATATTTGTTTCTCAGCTATCTTTTTCTCAGCTCTTAACCTCTGTACTTTCCGGCGCCAATTACGGTTGGATTTTTTGAGCCTTGCAATTTCAGCTTGTAATTCTGCTGAATATGCTTGTTGTTCAAAAAGTGCGTGTTTTTGTTCATCCAACCTTTTTGGGAATTTGTCACTCTCTGCCTGTTGGCGTTTGATTAGGCCAAGGGCGTTTTCCATAGCAACGGTTTCTGAACAAGCCATTTTTCTTAGAGGACAATTAGAGCACTTGTTGTTAATACAACACTCCAACGCCTTTATAATCTCGTTATCTGTCATACTATCTCCTCCACATAACACCAACTCTGAGGCGGCCTTTTAAGCGCCTTACAGCTTTGCTGTCTCTCGTCAACACATTTGGAGCAATCTGTCCCTTCCGGCTTTTTGCAGGCAGAAAAGAACGTGTTCAACTCTTTTGGCTTGTCATAGATTACAAGGTCGGATATGTGCCACCCAAAAACCTCTTTGCCGTTTGAATATTTCAGAATGTCCTCTCGTGAAACGCAAGACAGTTGTTCAGCAATATCGGCGTTTGCCATTTCACAATGGCTTAAAATATAATCGCATATAAACTCGCCTATGACTTTGCCGTTCATTATATGTTGAAAGCCTGTTTTGTCCGCTTTCCACCATATTCTTGACGGAACACGGTCGGTATTATCCTTTGGGCAATAGATGAAAACCTTAAATGGTGGTTTGATATTAGGTTTTGACTTTCGCAATTCTAAACACTTTTTGTAGAGAGGTCTGCCATTGTCCCACCCTAAAAACTCAAAAATAAGCTTACTCCATTTAGGCTGTGTGCTTATTAGAACAGCTTTGCTCATTTTGCCGCGCCTCCTTTCAAGCTCACGGTTTCTGGTATAACCTCAACCCAATATGCGCCTACTCGTAAGAAAGTGCCGCTGTATGTAGCTTGATAGATGCTTTTGCTTTCTATCCACTCTCCGGTGTCTTTGCGCTTTGCTTTAAATTCGATTTTCCTTTCCATAAGTACCCTCTTTAAAAAATAAGCTTCCTGCTTTTATCAAGCCCGTGTCTTTTGTAAAGTTCGTCCATATCAACGCCGATGCTGAGGAGCGCCCTTTGGCAGATAAACGCATCGTCGTCCTCGTTTGCCAAACACTTCTCTCTTATCTCCTCTCTCTGCTTCATAAATGCCGCAAAGTCCTCTTCCAAGCGCTTTTTGCCGTGTCCTCTTAATGTGTGTAGCATCCAAAGCACGGCTGCGTCGTAGCCTTTTGCGTATTTGATGTCTTCCTCAACTATCGCCCTTCGCACTTCGTCCTTAATGATGTCGTGCTGTTTGCGAGTGATTTTGTTTGTCCTTGCTTTCGTTGTGATGCACCCTCCATAAGTTCTGCAAAGGCGGTTTTCTTTTGCTCTGCCACCGTTTTTTCGTCCTTGAGCCGTTTCCTTAGCTCCCTCGTATAATCGGCAGCGGTTTGGTAGCTTACGCCTCTATGCTGCGCCGCTTCCCTAACGGTCATGCCCGTGAGTATATCTATCTCTAACAGAGCCTTGAGCCTTGCCACTTGTTTGCTTTTGCCCTTGTTTTCGCGCTTTTGAGCTGAGCTTTTCCGGGCACCGTAAAGGTCACCTAACACTCGTATAATGTCTGTTTTAGTAACAGAGTAACGCTGTGATAGTGTGCTAACTTGTTTTTCCGGGTCTTTCGCCTGCCGGTAGCTTGTACGACAAAACTCTATATCTATCTTCTTGCAATTACACTTTTCGCCGGGGTCTAAGTGAGCCCCGCATAATTCGCATATATACACTTTTATCTCTCCTATCTGTGGCCTTTTTCCACAAAATTATCAACTTTATCCACGGAACGGCATCTGTAAGAGTCGCCCCGTGGATAAAGTTCGATGCCGTATTTAATTTAAAAGCAACATAGCGTTGTTCGTGACGGGAGCGAGGTAATAATTCGCCTTAGCCATAATGTCGTTGTACGCTTGTTCTCCTTGAAAACCGTCTATGACGTTTTTTTCCTCCTCGGTCATATCGGTGTAACGCTTCCTGCCGTAGCACGGAGGCAGCCACGCTTTATTTTGGGCAGCGTAGATATTAAATCTCTCTATCAATTCGGGGCAGGTAAATACAAGGTGTACCGTACCCTTTTTGTAAAACGTTGCTTTGAAATACTTGAGGGGTACGTTTTTGGTTTCTCCATGTTTAAAGTGCCATTCTAACGTCTGCTCAAGGCTTACGTCTAAGGTCATATTGCCGTCGAGGAAATTGAGTATGCGCTCTATATCTTCTAAAACTTTTCGAGCTTCATAGGTGCGAGGTTTACCATCCCAACTATCGAACACTCCATAGCAAGGGATGATAACCTTCTTGCCTATTTTGTGGGCTTTGTTTGTAGCCCATCCGTCGTAATAATGCCTGTTCTTTTGTGTTTCCGGGTACCACGAATGTTCCTCCGTCAAGCGGTCAAACATCGCTATTATCTCCTCCTCAATTCCGGTCTTGATTTGGGAGTTCATTTCGGCAAGCAAGGTGTATATGTTGTACTCCGTGTAATCATAAGCAGCTAACTTGCTTACTTTTACGTAGTATTCCTGTTGGAGCTTGCTTGTAAGCTTGCTTACAAATTTAGGGTTTTTGACTAACGCTATCCAATACTTTAGCCTTACGGCTTTCAAATATTCGTTTACAGAAACGGTGTTGTAGCAACGGTCGTATGTGTCTTTGAGTTTCAATATAGGCTCCGTGTCTACATATTCTCTGCTTATGGTGCCGTCTGCGTTCTTAACCTCTTTTGTTTCAAAAGAACGTATCATATACGGCATCATAGCTCTGTATTGTCTTATAAGCTCTATGCCGGCTTTGACTTCTACTCGGAATAGATTTACGGAAGATTTGATAACGTCGGTTACGTCTAAGTCTCTGCTTTCAAAATCAAAATCCTCTACCGCCTCAGCTTCCTTCATTCGGTTGTATATTTCGCTTTCTTCCTGTACTGCCGGTATGTCAACCTTAATTATGGCTACCTCGACGTTTGTTTTTCGCTCTGCCTCCATAAATGCGCCTTCTTCAAATTCGATGGAAGCGCCGTATGTGTTAAGCAAACGTATAAGCTCTTTTCGGGTTTCTGTGTAAGGGTTGCGGATTGTTTCGGCGTTGACTAAGAACACGATCTTCCCGCCATCCCTTTGTATTTCCAAAGCTTTCAAAAGGTGTCTATCCGCAACGCTAAAGGGAGGGTTTCCGATGATAAGGTCGTATTGCTTAAACGGCTCAAAGGTAAGAAAATCATCGTGTACGACGTGTATGCCGCCGTGTATAAAGGTTTTCAGCTCCTCCTCAAGTAGTGCGTGTTCGGCCTTATCCTCTGCAGAGGCCCATACGTATTTATGGGCGTCGGAGCTGTAGTTGCGTCGGTTTTCAAGTTCTCCTTGCCTTCTGTGAATTTCGCTTTTTCTTTCTTCCGAAAAGTTGTATTTAAGTATCTGCCTTAAATTCGGGTCTATCTCTACGCAATCAACGTCGTATCTATCGTCGCAGTATCTTGAATATTCATTGGCCGCTTTTTTTGCAAACCCTCGTATGATATCACCTTTCCCGGCGGAAGGCTCAAGCACGGTGTTAATCTTTCTCAAGTCTACTTCTTCTAACATTTTTTGCACCAAACGTGGAGGCGTAGGGTAAAACTCGCTGCTTTCAGCGTTCTCTACAAGCTGTACTGCGTTCATATCGTCGCCTCCTCCGTGCATATCTTTATACCGATAATAACGTGTTCCGGCGTATGTGTCGTGCCTCTGTCGTACAGCGTAGCCGTGTCGCCGTCAAACTCCCAAAACGGAGTTTTGCTCCAATATAACCAAGAGCCCTTGCCGCAGTTGGCGGCGGACACTTTGCTTTGAGGCTGCCCCGGAATAATACTGTAAAAGCCCTGCGTATTTGCTATGTTTACCTTTCGCCTCTGCCCTATGTATTCGGGCCTACAATGGGCCGTTACTTCAAATTCTGCGCCGGGGGTTAGCGCCTTCTTTAACTGAGATAAATTTTTAATCATAGTAACCTCTCTTTTGTACGGATTTAGATTTGCCCTGCGGCTTTGGTTGCCGCTATTCTTGAGATATGCGATAATCGTTCCACGCCATTGTGACAACGGTTGATGTTTCACGCAGGCGGCTGATTATTGCAACGATTTTTGTGTTGTCGTAACCTTTTGGAGTTAAGGCCCTTATCAAATCCTCAGCCCCGTAATTTGTGGTAATAATGGTAGGTTTCATATCCTCGTACCTATCGTTGAGGATAGAGTAAAGGATTGACATACTCCAATCGGTGCATTGTTCTTTTCCGAGGTCGTCGATTATAAGCAAATCGGCGCTCTTGTAAGCTTCGAGTACGGCGCTCTCCTTGATGTACTCTTTGTCAAAAGTGTTTTTTATATCAAGCAGCATATCGCTCGATGTCTTGCATATTACAGTTCTGCCCTCTTGTATGAGGTGCAAGGCTATGGCTCCGGCGAGGTGTGTCTTCCCGGTGCCGTTGGTGCCTTCGATGTAAAGCCCGTCGCCGTTGGCGTATCTGTCGTTAAAGGTTTCAGCGTATCTTTTGGCTATTGCAAATGCGTGTTTGCGCCCCTTGGTGTCTGCTATAAAGTTTTCAAATGTACGTTGCCTAAAACGCTTCTTTATGCCGCTATTTCCGATAAGACGGTCTAACTTCCTTTGTTTGTTCAAACGCTCTAAGGCTATCCTATCGGCTTCCTTTGCCGCCTTTTCCTCAGCTTCTTTTTGCGCCCAATATTTAACGGACTCCGGGCATTTACATATATCGCTGCCCGGTACCCATACCATTACCTCTCCGCAGAATACAGCCCCCTTTCGTTGGTTTTCTTTTCCGCAGAATTGACATACCGTTGGCGGAGGAGGTGGGGATTTAAACCTCAAGCCCCTTCTAACGGCTTCATCGGGGGTAACGTAATAATCATCGTTGTTTAAAGCCTCCCGACGGTTTGAAGCCTCCGGCGCTGTTAGCTCCGATAGTGTTTGTGCTATTGATTGTAGTGCTTCCATAGCTGTTGCCTCCTTTCTTTTGTTGCTCCTCTTCTACTCTATCGGCTACCCAATTTAATATTGCTCTATAATCGCTCTTGTAGGTGTAGCCCTTTGCACCCTTTGCATTGTCGAGCTTTTCTATCATCAACTTTGTCTTTTCTTCACCGTATCTTGCTATAAGTTTTCCGTATTCCTCCTCGGTCATAGAAACTAAGTCGGCGTACTTAACCTTGACCGGCTCCGGTTTCTTCGCCCTCGGTTTACGTGGTGGCTTTGCAGGAGCTTCGGGGGCGGGAGGTTTTGGAGCGCCCTCGGACGGCTGCTCACTTTCGGCGGAGAACGGTTTTATAGGTCGCTTCGTCGTTCTCTTAGAGTAAACACCTTCAAGGTTATCTACTAAAGCTTGACACCATATTATCCTTTTCTCCGTCCACAACGGTTTGTCGATGTTTCCGAGTTCTGAAAGCGTGTCAAGGATTGCCGTGGCCGTTTCCTCCGCAACCTTTGTATAGGCCAATAAGTATTGTTTGTTGGCTGTGGTCGATAAATCATAGTAATGCCCATCGCTGAGGCATAAGAGCTCAAGCAATTTAAACCAAAAGGCGTAACCGTCGTTGCTCCAAGACTCTTGCAATATGAATAGAGTCCTGCGGCTACCTCCTACGTAATGGGGGAAGTAATCAACAGTTTGTTTTTTAGGTCGTCCCATATATAATCACCTCCCTTTTATTTCTACGGGTGAGGGACGCTCCCCCGTTTATCTTTGCTTATTGATAAATAACTTTGCTTCCCTCTGCAGTTTTTACAACATTAACGTTTTGAGGGAACATAGCTTTCATTGTTTCATCGTGGGTAATAGCCATTATTTTCAAGTCGGAATATCTCTGTTGGATTGTTTTCAAGGCTTCAACATAAGCTTGTACGCCTTGACCGTCTAAGAATGGCGGCTCGTCTACGAATAAAAATCCAAGCTGCACACCGGCTTTTGTGCTCTTAATTTCGGATAAAGCGAGGATAACGGAAAGTGCCGCTTTTACCCTTTCGCCACCACTTCTGCTCATATAAGGCAGGCGCCCGGTGTTGGCATCGTTTATAACAACGTCAAGGGTGGTAACTTCCTTTTTGTTATTGGACTTCAACACCTTTTCGGTAACAAATTCGACGCTCATACTGCCGCCACTCATTTGTCCGAGTATGCTTGTAGCCGTAGCCTCAAATATAGGGATAATGGAGCGTATAACATTGTGCGGAACGCCATCTTGCGAAAACGCTCTCTTTAACGCTTCGTCAATCGCTGCGAGTTTCCCAAGCTCCTCTACCTTAGCCTGTAGCTCTTTGACCGTTTCTCTGTTGGCTGCGGCGTCCTCTGCCTGCTTTTGCAAAGCGCCGAGCTTCATAGATTTAGCCTTTATCTCCCCGTTTATGAAGTTGATAATATGTTCAGCGTCAAGAACGATTTTCTCAAGCTCTGCCGCCCCTTCCGCCGTCGCTCTTTCGTGTTCAAGCTCTGCGTTTTTTTCGGCTATCTCTGCCTCGATTTGGTTTATCTCCTCGGTGAGTTCATCGGCTCTTTTTTGCGCCGTTGTAAGCCTTTCACGCAAAGCGGGCAACTCTCTCTCATTGTCAATCCAAATACGAGCTGCGGCTATTTCTGCAACGAGGGCATCATAGCAGGAGGCATCTGTTTCAGCCGCTTCGAGCTTTGTGCTTATCTCCTCAAACTCTGCATTTGCCGCCGTTCTCTTTTGGGATATAGCGTTTTTCTTTTCCTCAAGTTCAACGATTTGCTTTTCGTATTCTGCGTAATCCGCCTTAGCTTGTCCTAACTCGGCATACGCCTTTTCAGACTTCTCGTAGGCTTTCAAAAGCCTCTCTAATTCTGCCATAGCCTCCGGGCTATACTTTGCTTTGCTAAGAGCTCTCGTTGCCGCATTGACAGCAATTTGCGCTTCTTCGAGTAAATCAAAACTTTTGTTAATATACGCACCTAAAGCTTTTTGCTTTTCGGGCAACATCGCTTTTGCTTCAAATGCATCTGCAAGGAAACGGCAGGACGCTTTTTCGGCGATAGGGCAACCGCTATTTTCGAGAAGCGCAACTCTTTGTTCGAGGTTTTTAATCTCTGCTTTACGAGTGCTCTTTTCAACATCGATTTGGTTTTCCAAAGCGGTTAAGTTGCTTTCCGACGTGTTTAAGGTTTCCTTTAATGCAAGGTATTCGGGAAGAGCTTCACGCATTTCCGTCGCCTTTTCCTCTATCTTCAAATATTCGGCGTGATATGCCGTCAATTCGTTCTCGTTGAAAAGGATAGCGGAGGTCTGTTGCTGTTTTACGGAAATATCAACGCCTTTGCGGTCAAGGTCCGCCGCCTCACGGTCAAGGTCAAATATCTCTTTTGCGGCTTTTCTCTTTTGGCTCTCCAAATCGTCCCTGCGGTCTTTTGCTGATATGAGAGCTTTTTCCTTTTCGAGTAAAGCGTGGTATTTTTCAACACCGGCCTTTATTGCAGGCTCCTCCAACAATACGGATGCGGCGTCGTTGGCAATAAGCATTTGGCTTGTTTTGTTGGCTGTCGCAGCCTGCCTTTTGCTTGACAAGGTGGCTATGTTGGCTTGTATTCTTGCCACCCTTTGCGCCGCTTCTTTTTTTGTGTTCAGCCTTACCTTTGTGCTGTCTATCTCTGCCGCCTTTGCGTCCGCCTGCTTTTGAAGCTCCGAAACGGACGCCTCGGCATCTGCTATAAGCGCCTCAAGCTCCTCGGAGTCGGGCAAGCCTGCTTCGATATCTGTAGCTTTTTCCTGTAAAGCCCTTATCTCTCTTTTGCGGTCGGTCAAAGCTGCTGATGCAAGCTCCTCCATCTTTTCGTAAATACCCAAGCCAAGGATATTGCCGAGGATATTCATTCGAGCCTCTTTATCAGCCTGTAGGAATAGCCCGTATTGGTCTTGCATTATAAGGGCGCAGGCCTTAAAGGTGAGGCTATCCATACCTATGGTTTCAAGGATAATATTTTGCGTATCTCTAAACTTTTCTGCAGAACGGTCTTGCCATTCTCCGTCTACACGCTCGGATATGTTAAGAGTCGCTTTTCCGCTTTTCTGACGAGTACGGGTAACACGATAAACGCTTTCGCCTACTCTAAAGGTGAATTGGATAGCACCGCTTCTAACGTCGGGGTCGTTGCATATCCAACCGGTCAAGTCGCCCTCCCTCGGTTCCTCGTAAAGAGCGTCGAGCATAGCATCCATAAAGAGGCTTGATTTGCCGGCCCCGTTCTCTCCGTTGATGGTGCAGAATTGTATGCCGTCGTAATCGAAGCTTTCCTCTCGGTAATTGCGGTAGTTCTTAACCTCTATCTTTAGTGGGGTAAAGAGGCCCGTGTTTCCGTGGGTTTTGTTCTTCTCTGTTGCCTCAGCTATGATAGGTCTTGCCGCCTCTATAATCTCCGCTATTTTCTCCGGCTCGTAGCCCTTTTCCTCAAAGTATTGACGTAGGTTTTCCTCTGGTCCGTTTTCGTCAGAGAGGTTGTCCCTGTTTGCTGTTATGCTTATCTTTTGAGGTGTTATCTCTTGCACCCAAAAGGCGCCGGCACTATAAAGGGCTTGTTCAACGCTTGCTTTGTTAAATGCTTTGTTGTTTTCGTCGGTGCAGTTATAAAGCACTCTGACTATCTTTTGGCCTACCTCTGCACCTAATAAACAGCCGATAACGCCTTTGTTTATGTTTTCGACGTCTTCGTTTTCAAGGCGGACGGTCTTAAACTCTCTTGTAGGCAAGGTGTGGAAAGTGCTGCTTACGCTGCCGTTCTCTATGTCGTGTATATAGAAGCCTCTTTCCTGCCCTTCGTCGTTGAAGTTCATAGCGGATAGCCCGCCGCTGTAAAAGGTGTTTTTGCATTCGCCTAACTGCTGAGGACGGTGTATGTGTCCGAAACAGTTGAGGTCGAAGTCTGCCGCCTCAAGGGTGGAGGGGTATATAACCGGCTCAAACTGAGAGAAAAACTGCGTCTGACCGCTTTCCATATTGCAACCGGGGATGGTGAAGTGTGCTACAAGCACCGCCGGTACGCCCGGTTTGCACTCAGCTTTAAGCCCTAAGATTATGTTTTCCAAAGCCTTGGTAAAGACTTCGTTTTCCTCCTCCTTGGATAAGCCGGGGTTTTTGGCTCTGTAATACCCTCTATCAAAGCCTGGTACCGCCGCTATCTGCACCGTTTCTCCGAAATAGGTGTAAACGGTGCGTAGCTCCGGCTCGGTGATAATATGTACGCTGTCGTCGGCATAAAACGCATTCTCAAAGTTCGAAAACTGTTGGTCAGAGTCGTGGTTAGGTGTACCCCTTAAAACAACCACAGGGGCTATTTCTGAAAGCAAGCGTATATAATTGATAGCCGTCCTATTCTCTCTCAGCCCTCTGTCGCTCCATACCTTAGCTTGATGGAATATATCGCCCGCAACTATGATAATGTCCGGGCATTCCTGCGTCGCTTTCCCTACAAGCGCATCAAGGCAACGGCAAATATCGAGAAAACGGACGTTTTCTCCGTTCCTTTCGGGGCCAGGGAACGTGCCTATATGCCAATCTCCTGTATGTAATATCTTCATTGGCTGCCACCTCCTCTAAATTTCTTTAAAAAGTCTTCAAACGCGGGTGCCCAACTTACATCATCGCATTTTTCTTTTTCAGCCTTGAGCTTTTCGGCCTGCACGATTATCTTCTCGGCTATAGGTCTGTAATTAAGATTTGCAACAACTTCCGCAGTAGGCATTGTTAACGCTTTGTTATCGTTTGCGACGGAAAGACTTGCAGCGAGCCACGCCATAACCTTTTTGCAATCTTCTTGGTTATTGTAGATGCCGAGAATGTGAGGTTGGTCGTCGTCAACCAATTTTGCGACAATGGAAAATCCGTCTATTTCTAACACCGAAATTCTTTCGGCGTTAATAAGAGTGAGTTTTCCTTGGCTGTGTATAGTAATCATTGCTTTGTACCTCCCTGCTGTTTCTGACACGCCATACAAAGGGGCTGCCCGTATTTCTTGGTGGAAAAAGCGGAAACGCTTGATGTAATCTTTATGCCGCAACTTACGCACATATTAGGGTCGTCTGCTTCTATTTCGTTTCCCGCCTCAAGCTCTGCCTCTATGGGTACCGCCTCTACTATGGCTGCGGCCTCTGCCTCCGGCTCAAAATCATCGTCGTAATCGTTGTCGGTATCTACAAATATGGTATTTGCGACTTCCGGCTTGCTTCCGTACAATTCGGTTTTGGAAGCAAAAAAGCTTTCTATCGCCTTTTCCTTGACAGCTTCGTTATCAAGGTTAGGCACAAGATACGCAACAACAAATGGCTTTTTAAATTCGTCAAGGGTGTATGTACCTTTAATCTGCATCGCAGTTCTGAGCGCTCGGTTAAGCGCTTTGCTTTCGCACATTTCTCCTCTGAATTTAAGAAATTCGGCTTTTTGCTTTTCGCTCATGCCTGCCGCAACATCGTTTACGAATATTTCTTTATGTGCCACTATCTCTATGTTTTCACCGGTAAGCTGAGGTACGCATATCCTTACTTCGTGCTTAACGTCTTTGTTACTCGGACAACCGCCGCAATTAACAGCTTTTCCGATATGCTTGTTTACCTCTACGCAACGTTGGCAAGTGGATGGGAGTACGGGGCGAGAAGATAACATCTTTATGCCTGCGGCTCTCATAAGCTTAGTTAAGCCCTTTTTTGTAATGGCGTACTTGGGGGGTACGGGCCTGCCGTCCCTTCCGATATACCCTTTTTCTTGTTCGTAAATCTCTTTGTCGTTAAGGTCGGTGCTTATTGACACAACGTTCATAACGGCCTTTTGGATGTCGGGGATTTCCGCGATGGTTTGCATCGATGTCAAGAGATTAAATTTTTCTACCGGGTATTGATTGGTTATTGTTAAAGAATTGCTCATTTTTTATTGCCTCCTATTGCATTTTTAAAAATTTATGATACAATAGAGATACGGACTTAGATTTGCCCTGCGGCTTCGGCTGCGGGCATTTCTTTTTTTATCTCCAAAGATATCAAGCTACAAGTTTTTGAGAATTGGTGTGCCCTTATTGTTTCCTCAATAATTCGATTGAGGTAATAGGGCTTTCGCCTCTCTCCGTTTAAATCGCCTTCTCGCTCAATTATCAGAGCGAGTTTTCTTTTTGCCATTCTTTCACCTCCTTTAAGGTATTATTTTGTTCGCCATCTTAGAGAACAAAGCAGAAAAGCAAATGCACGGTATAGTCCAAAGGATATTCGCAAAAACGGCCTCGCCGTTAAGTTTTCCGGCTACAAGAAAAACACCAAAAAAAGATATGACGGATGCGCTTTCTAATACCAAATATAAACAAACAGTTTTTTTGTTCATCATACTGCCTCCTTAACAGTTTTTGCCAAAGCTCCGATAGTGCTTTTGGATATCCTCCGCAATGTCGCTTCTACATCTGCTTTCGTCTTATCTTTACAGTAATCGTCGCAAATTTTTACACGGGTCTGCCCTATGTAAAAATCTTTAACTATATTTCCTTCTTTGTTTTCAACCATAATACGGCACCTCCTAAATAAGTCTATTCGGTGATTACTTTGTCCTATGTTCGCCGCATTGCTTTTTAAACAATATCTTTAACGCGTGTATGCTGTCTGCGGCTTTTTCAAGACTTTGTAATATATCCTCCATCCTCCCGTATTCGTCCTTATCTATGACTCCGTTGAGAGCTATGGATATAAGCTCCTCCTTTATCTTTGGGAGAGATTGTGATACGGATAAGAGCTGTAATACCGTTTGTTCCAACACGTCGGCTTTCACTTCGTTGACGGTCTTTTTTCCAAGCGGACAAGCCCTTGAGCAAAACTTATTGCAAAGCTCCGGTGCGTTGTATGTTTCGGAAAGTATCAACACCTCCTCCGGGTGTGGGTTTATTGAGTCAAGCTCTATGTACGCTAATCTTGTACGGTCTATTCCTGTCACCTCTGCCGTACTTTCTCTTGAGTTAAGCAAAGCGTTCCACTTTGCCGCCTCCATTCGTGCCTTATAAAAGACATTATTTGCTGCTTTCGTCGCAATTTTAGGCATTTATTTTTCACTCCTTTCGTCGTATCATATTGCTGTAAAAGAAATTCGACGCAAACGGGAGCTTTTACAAGGTTTGGTTTTGCTGTTATTGCTCCGTTTGGGAGCCGTAATAGTTAAAAAAAATATCGTCGTTTGAATAATCAAGTAAACGCTTGATTTTGAGTCCCACCTTCAGCGAAGGCGATTTGTTTCCGGCCTCTATCTGAGAATAGTGGGAACGTGAAATGCCTGCCGCCTTTGCAAATGTTTCCTGTGTGTAGCCTCTGCCCTCACGCAGCTTAACAAGTCTTGTTCTCATACGGTTTGCCTCCTTTCGCGTTTTGTTCCTTTTCGGGCCTATTTCTATTCCCGTGTCTATATTATATCCCCTTTCGGGGGCAAAGTCAAGCTTTTTTTATAAAAAAATTAAAAAAATGCCGATTATCGGGGCATCTGTTTTCTTAACGGAGCATCCGTGATATAATCAATTTTGAAAAGGGGGATTTATTATGACAACATTCTCTCAACGGTTAATCGCTTTACGCAAAGAGCGAGAGCTTACACAAGTTGATTTAGCTAAGCTTATCAACGCCCAACGTTCCACCGTGTCCGGTTACGAAACCGGCGGCAAGGAGCCGAGCTTTGAAACTCTGTGCGCCATCGCTCGTCTTTTTGGAGTGACGGTTGATTACTTACTCGGTGTTGAGGATGAAAGAAATCATTGTGATGTGGTTTTTCTAAATGACTCCGTAAGCTTCCAAAAGCACTATAATGCGTTGCCTCACGATTTGCGTCATAAAATAGCTCAAATCTACGACAACTTTTATCTGCTTCTGCACAAAGATATGGTTGGCAAAAATGAAAGACAACTTTTGCTGTATACCGAGCTTTTGTCGGTGATGCAGATACAAAGGGCTAAAATAAGACGAATGATAGACGATTGCGGCGGTAAAATTTCCGACCCTCTTATGCTGTCTCAGCTTATGTCTTTGCAAAATGCGCTTAAAAGCGATATTGGTGCTTTGTTAGATAAGCTTCTTCAAGCCGATATTGATAATGTGTATTATTCTGACTAAATATAATATCTGCCTATGGGCAACAAATTTTCATTCACGACCGCCCTCGTTTGGGCGGTTTTTTATTTGGAGGTGTAATTATGGCCTATTGCCTTTATGTACGTAAGTCGCGTGCTGATGCCGAGGCTGAGGAACGGGGGGAAGGTGAAACTCTTACCCGGCATATAAATACGCTGCTTGAATTAGCTAAGCGGCGCAAATTAAACGTAACGCAAATCCACAAAGAAATCGTTTCCGGCGAAACGATTGCCGCTCGTCCCGTTATGCAACGGCTTCTCTCTGAGGTTGAACAAGGCGTTTGGGACGGCGTTCTCGTTATGGAGGTAGAGCGCCTCGCGCGCGGCGATACCATCGACCAAGGTATTGTGGCTCAGACGTTCAAGTTCTCGAACACACTTATAATAACCCCGGTTAAAGACTACGACCCGAACAATGAGTTTGACGAGGAATACTTTGAGTTCGGCCTGTTTATGTCCCGTCGTGAATACAAAACTATCAACCGCCGTCTGCAAAGAGGCCGCTTATCATCTGTAAACGAAGGAAAATTCCTTGGTAGCGTTCCTCCGTTCGGATATGAGCGTAAAAAAATTCAAGGCGAAAAAGGGTACACCCTTGAAGTGATACCGCACGAAGCTGCTGCAGTAAAACTCATATACTCGCTTTTTATACACGGTGAGGAACAAAAGGACGGCTCCGTCTTAAAATGCGGCCCCGATTTTATTGTCAAACGACTAAACGACTCTAAGATAAAGCCTCGAAAAAGTAGAGGGTGGTCTACTTCCACGGTGCGCGACATTTTACGCAATCCCGTCTATGCCGGAAAAATCCGGTGGAATTGGCGCCAAACATCAAAAAGCATGGTTGACGGTCAAATCAAAGTCAGTAGGCCACGTGCCGAACTCGAAAACTGCATCCTTGTCGATGGTCTGCACGAAGCAATAATCGACCTCGATACGTTCTATGAGGCTCAAAACATCTTAGCGTCTACAAAACGTCCATCAGTTAACAAAACCAAAACCATCAAAAATCCTCTTGCCGGCCTCGTATTCTGTGGTAAATGCGGTCACGTCCTAATCCGCAAGCCGTACAGCAAAAAGAAAAACACTATGGACTCGCTCGCCTGCGTAAATGCTATTTGCGATAACAGAGGCAGCACCCTGCCCGCAGTGGAGCGCAAAGTGCTTGCTGCGCTCCGTGAATGGATTGACGGGTACCGCTTGCAATGGGAAAATGACGCAGATAATAAAGACCTCTTTTCGCTTGTTCAACTTAAAGTCCAAGCCCTTGCCCGCCTTGAGTCTGAATTTGATACCCTCAATAAACAGCTTACCGAAGCTGAGGATATGGTGGAGCAAAAGCTTTATACTCGTGAGCGCTTTATGCATCGCCGTTCCATCATCGAAGAGAAAATGAAACGCAACGAAGCCGACCGGGCTGCCCTCGAAAAAGACATAGCCAACGAAAGGGCCCGTGACATCAGCCGTAAACAAGTTATTCCAAAGGTCGAAAAGCTCCTCGACGTATATGACTCTATTCCCGACGCCAAAACCAAAAACGATATGCTCAAGGAAATATTAGAGAAAGTCGTTTATACGAAAACTGCAGGCAGGGGTAAAGCTAACGCTGAAAACTTTGAAATTGTATTGTACCCAAAAATTCCTATGCACCCAAGCAAGAGTAGGGGGTGACAACCGTTGTTGCCTCTTGCCCTAATTTTGGGCTTTTACCGATAGCGTCGTGGAACGAATTCTTCCGTGCCGATGTCTGTAAGCGCACCGATAACGTCACGGTAAGGCATGGTGTAACGCTGACTGAGATATCGCATAGATGCGCCGAGTTCGCCATCCGGCCCGCCGAATTGACTTATTATAAGCTTGGCAAGGGCGGCGTTGGGGTTTTTTATATTAATGGGGTATTGCAACTTTTTATCATAAATCCACATAAATCACGCCTCCTATCAATTCTGCCATGGCCAAGGGTAGTCGGTCCAATTCCAATCGGCGCTTTTTACCTCGTAGTAGGTAAGGGGGCCGAAGCTTTTTCGATACTGTTCTGCAAGCTCTTCACGGCGCTCTTGCATTTTTTTGTAATAGTCCATAGCCTTTTTGCTTTTGGGGTGGGTATCTAAAAACAACACCGTCTCGTGCAGGGCAAAATCCGCCGCCATAAGGCGTTTAAGAAGAGCATCTCTATCCATTGCGCACCTGCTTTCTGCCTGTGAAGGGCTTGTCAAGGTCGGGAAAAAGCGTACCCTTAAGCAGAGCAAGATTCTCGTCGTACAGGTCGCCCCAACGCTGGTCGGGCACGTATGCCATAGCAAGCGCCGCGTCGGAATGGGCACTGCAAAGAGCGGCTGACATCTGAGCGTCTATATTAAAGCTTTGGTCTAAGCCTGTCATGATAAATCTCCTTTCGGGCATAAAGCCTTACTACAAAATATGCAGAGAATTACAAAATGCTACAAAAATTTAAAAGTAATTTAAGCTTAAAACCTTATAAAATGAGGAGAACCCTCTTGTAAAATGCGAAAAAATGCTATATAATTACTAAGTGAAAAGTTGAGGAGCTTTACAATGAACGAGCGTGTTAAAAACGAAAAGACAGATTTGTTGTGCCGCGCACTTGTGCAGATAAAAACTCCGGAAGAGGCGGAAGCACTGCTTGAGGACCTTTGCACTATAGCGGAGCTCCAAGAAATGTCCAACAGGCTTGTTGCGGCAAAGATGTTGGATAAAGGTTGTACGTATCTTGAAATATGCGCGGCAACAGGGCTTTCCACCGCCACGGTTACCCGTGTTAACCGTGCCCGTAAGTACGGCAGCGGCGGATATGAGCTTTTGCTTAGCAGACTTAAAGAAGAACAAGGGGAGTAAAATGAACACAGGCTTTTCTTTAATAGCCTCTTGTTATGACCGTTTTAACACCGCCGGATACGAGGAGTATCTGGCGTTTTTCCTATCTGTATGTGAAAAATTTGCAGACCTGCCCGTAAAAGAGGTGCTTGACCTTGGTTGCGGCACGGGTGAGATGACAAAACGGTTGTGTGACAAGGGCTTTGATATGGTAGGCGTTGATGGCAGCGAAGAGATGCTGGCAGAGGCCTTTGTAAAATGCGCAGGCACAAACAGCTTGCTGTTGTGTCAGGACATGCGTGATTTTGAGCTGTACGGCACGGTGCAAGCCACCCTTTGCACCTACGACTGCATAAATTATCTGCTTTCCACGGCGGACGTGGCAAGCTGTTTTTCCTTGGTTAACAACTACACCCAAAAGGGCGGTGTGTTTGTGTTTGACGTAAACACGCCCTACAGATACAGCAACGTCTTTGGTGACAACGCCTATGTCTACGACGACAAAGACGGGATGCTGGTATGGCAAAACCGCTTTATGAAGAAGCGCGGACTTTGCGATTTTTACCTTAGCTATTTTGAAAACACAGGCGACGGCACCTATATCCGCGGCGATCAAGTGCAAAGGCAGCGCTGTTACGCCTTGCGCACCATAAAAAAACTGCTTAAAGAAAACGGCTTTGAGATATGCGCCGTATACGGCGGTACAGATATGTCGCCCCTGACCGAAAAAAGCGAAAAAGCCTATTTTGTTGCCAAAAGCGTAAGCGGCAAGGCACAAGGCTAAAGGAGTAATTATGGATAATCTTATACGAGGTATAACAAAAGACGGCAGCGCCCGCATTATAGTTGTGGACAGCACCGCCATAGTAAACAAAGCGGCAGAGATACACGTGACCGCACCCACCGCCACGGCGGCACTTGGCAGAGTGCTTACCGCCGCATCTATGATGGGCAGTCTGCTTGGCGAGAAGGATGATCTGCTTACCCTGCGCTTTAAGGGCGACGGCGAAGCAGGCAGTGTAATGGCAAGCGCCGATTATATGGGTAACGTAAGGGGTTATATAAGCAACCCTGCCGCCGACCCACCCAAGAGGCTTGACGGCAAGCTTAACGTTGCCGCCGCCATAGGCAAGGGCACCCTTTACGTGCTTAGAGATGCGGCAGGACTGCCCGAGCCGTATGTTGGTGCGCTGAAGATACAAAGCGGCGAGATAGCCGAGGATATAGCCGCCTACTATGCCCAAAGCGAGCAGGTGCCCACGGTTTGCGCTCTTGGGGTGCGTGTAGGCAAGGACTACAAGGCAATATCCGCAGGGGGAGTGCTTTTACAGCTTCTTCCCTTTGCCGACCCTGCAATTATTGACAAGATAGAGGAAAACCTTAAGGACATTCCCCCTATAAGCAACCTAATAGAAAGCCACGATTTGGAATCTATTGCCGCCATGTACCTTAAGGGCATAGATTTTGAGCTGTTTGACAGTATGACCTGCGCCTACCGCTGTGTGTGCAGTCGCAAAAAGACCGACGGCGCATTGCTTGCAACAGGCGTGGACGAGATAAAGGATATGATAGCTGAAGGCGGTACGGAGCTTAAATGCCAATTCTGCGGCAAGGCGTACAACTACAGCAAGGAAGACCTTGAGGAGCTTTTGAAGGGACAGGGAGAAAAAGAATGAGCGTAGCATACAAGACTGCCGTAGCCCACGGCGCTAAAGGAGCTTTGTTTGCGGACGGCATAAACCGCCGCTATGTCAGCGGCTTTCCCTCTACGGAGGGTATTGCCCTTTGCCACGAGGAGGGCGTTGCACTGTTTTTGGATATGCGCTACGCTGTTTCGGCAGAAAACGCAAACCTTGCGGAAGACGTAAGGGTTATCCGTTGCACAGACGGAATAATGGAGGCGGTAAAAGCCTTCACCGCAGAAAAAGGCATTGACAAGCTTATAATAGAAAGCACCGCCGTTACCATAGCGGAGCTTGAACGCTTGAAAGCCGCCCTTGCGGACGTGGAGTTTGTGTCTGTTAAGAATATATGCGGTACAGCACGGCAGATAAAGACCGCCGGCGAGATAGCCTGCATACGCAAGGCGCAATCCATCACCGACAAATGCTTCAACCACATTCTGGGCTTTATAAAAAAAGGCGTTACCGAGAAAGAGGTGGCCGCCGAAATGGAATACTTTATGAAGAAGAACGGTGCAGAGGGGCTTGCTTTTGAGACCATAGCCGTATCCGGCGCAAAGAGCGCCCTGCCCCACGGCGTGCCCGGCGAGGACTTACTTACCGAGAACGCTTTCTTCACCATGGACTTCGGCGCTTCCTACGGAGGATATTGCTCTGACATGACAAGAACGGTGGTCCTTGGCAAGGCAAGCGAGGAGATGCGCCGCATTTATAACACGGTGCTTGAAGCGCAAAAGGCGGGCATCGCCGCCATTAAGGACGGCGTGTACTGCAAGGACGTGGACGCCGCCGCAAGAAATATTATCGCCGCCGCAGGCTACGGGGACTGCTTTACCCACTCCACCGGGCATTCTTTGGGGCTTGAAATACACGAAAGTCCCGCATGCTCGCCCAAAAGCTCCGATATACTTCGTACAGGTATGTTTATGACCGTAGAGCCGGGGATTTATATAGAAAACCTTGGCGGCGTGAGAATTGAGGATATGGTGCTTATAACGGAAAGCGGCTGTGAGGACTTTACCGCATCACCTAAGGAATTAATTGAACTGTAAAACCTGAAAACAGATATTAACAAAAAAACAAATCATCCCGGATAAAAAAGCACGGTAGTTTACATCCTACCGTGCTTTATTTTTTCTGCAATTTGGCACACAAGCAAATGAAATGCGTAACCGAATATACCGCCGAGGGCATTAAGGATAATGTCATCCAGCTCGAAAAAGCCCACATCGAAGAGGAGCTGGCAAAGCTCTATAAACATTGTAGCGCCAAGACACAGCGCCGTGGCAAGCACAAGACTGCAGCCCTTGCGGAAAAACCCGCAGGCGAAGCCCAAAGGAGCAAGGCACAAAAAATTGCCAAGCAACAGATATCTGAACTGTATTACCTGCCCTGTGCGCAAAAACCAACCGTAATACTCCCAAGGTTTAAGGGACACCGGGTATTCCCTTTGAGTCCCCCCCTGAAACATAGAGTCACGAAGCACGGTAAGTCTGAGAAGCACTGCCAAATACAGCACAAAAACCGCTATGGAAAGCGCTTTTAAAAGTTTGCCGCTATCTTTATACCACATAGCATTAATTAGTCTTCGTCGTCGTAATCCTCGTAATCCTCGTCATCATCGTCATCGCTTTGACGCCACTTGATTACAAACAGCACACCGCCACCGATGGCAACTACAGCGATAACAATAATAATGGTTATCATGGTCCAATCAACGTCGTTGTTGCTGTCTTTTTGGTCTTCTGCCGCTTCAGCCTCCGCCATTTCTATGGTGATGTTGCCGTTACGGGATACGTCGCTTATGCGCACGATAAGCTCTTCATTATAACCTGCGCAACCGCCGTTAAGCTCCTTACCGTCCTTGCCGTACAGCTTGATTCTGCTGTCGGCTACCGCACCGCCAAACTCATTTGACTTGATATCGCTGAAGCAAAAACCGCTTTTGGGTCTGATTTTTAAAACAAACTCGGTACCGCTTGCTTGCAAAATCTCTGCCTTTTCGGTGCCGTCTTCACCCTTAATTCTTGTGCCGTAGGTGTTTAAGAAGCAATTGTCGGGATTAAAGGAAACGGTTATGGTGGAGGTTTCGTGTATTTTGTTTATAAAAAAGCCAAATTCTGCATCCATGGGTGCGGAAACCCAACCGTCCTCGCCGACTTTTAAAATTTGATTATTAATAAAAGAGTTGTATTTTTCTGAAGGTTCTTTGCCATCGGGGTTGTGCCTTATCCATTCTGCATCCTCGTCAATACCGCCGCCTGTTTTTTTCTTAACATTAACCTGCAGCATTGTACCCTCGGGCAGGGAGACAAGCTCGTTACGACTGATGTGCAACAGATAAAAGTCACCAAACTTCTCTTTATCTGCAATCGGTTCAAAATAATCAGAGGCTTCGTTGCGATATTCTTCTTTGTCAAAAACTATACCAAAATCGATATCCTTACCGATAGGAAGCTTGCTGCCTGCAGGGATAAACCAAAAATACTCGTCCACTACACCGATATATACGTTCTGGGTAGCAAGCTGTTCGTTGATATATGCTACTCCTGCCGCATTTACAACGGTGCTGTCCTTAAAAGAAAACTTTACGCCATCATTTGCGGGAGAGATTAAAGTTTTTATACTTTCGGCATCGTGTACACTTTCGCTGCTATCTTCCGACTCTTCGCTTTCGGAAGACTCATCCGTTTCTTCGCTGCTTTCAGAGCTTTCTTCTTCCTCCTCGCTTTCTTCCTCGCTGCTTTCGTCAACAGAGATAAACTTAACTCTTACGGTTTTATCTTCGGTTATGTTGGTTATTGTAACCATCTCCCCTGTTACCGCCCAAGTTATGCCGTTTACCCTTACATATTCTATAACATAGCCTTCATCGGGTACAAAGCTTATGTCAATACTGTTGCCCTCGTATACGGTTTGAGGAGTATCGGGGAAGATAAAACCGCCAACATCACCTATTACCTGTGTGCGCACAATGTATGTAGCGTCCTCTTCGTCAAAGCTTACATCTACAAACTCATTACCCGAAACGGTAAAGCTGTATTCGTTTTTGTTGTTTACAGTTATGCCCTTACTGCTAAGCTTTATGGTCTTAACCGCATTACCTTCGTCGGGAACAACACTAACAGTTATCTCTCTACCCTCAGGCGCCATTATATATTCGCCGTTCTTCAGCTCTACACCCGCAATGGTAATAATGCCGCCCTCGTTGCAACGCAGGGTAATTTCATAAAGAAGGCTGTACTCTATTTCTATTTCCGTCTCTTCCTCTACAATTATGCCAACGGTGCCGCCTTCAAGGGGTGCACCTGCCAACGCTTCACCGTTAACCGTTACGGATTTAACGCCGTAGCCTTCTGCGGGAAGAAGGGTAAGGTTATACTTGGTACCGACTGCGCAATTATCAAGCCCGCCGTAGCTACCGTTTGCGTTGCCGTCCTCACCTTCCAAAACAGTTACGTTTACAGGTACAAACTCTGCCTCCGCAAGGCTTATCTCCACAAACGCGCTTCTGGAAACCTGGGTTATGGTAACGGTTGCCGCCGCAAGGTCGGCGCTGTATTCATCGGTGGTGATAACCGCAATCTCGCTTACCGCATACTCATCGGCAGGAAGTATCTCAAAGGTAGCGTCCTCGCCTATGGGCACTTCGATAGTACAACCGTTGTTTTCGGTTATCTTGGGATAAGGTTTGCCCTTATAGATTACGCTTATTCTGCCTTCACCGATAAGACGTATCTGTATTTCGCGCTTTTCCACGTCGTCGCTTTCCTCTTCAGAGGAGCTTTCTTCGCTTTCCGCTTCGGAGGAAAGCTCTTCACTTTCTTCGTCGGAAGAGGGCTCTACCGTAGGTTCTTCACTTTCTTCGTCGGAAGAGGGCTCTACCGTAGGCTCTTCGCTTTCCTCGTCGGAAGAGGGCTCTACCGTAGGCTCTTCGCTTTCCTCGTCGGAAGACGGCTCTACCGTAGGCTCTTCGTTTGGAACAGATTCCTCTACGCTTTCGACAGCTTCGGCAGACTCTTCCGCAGAGCTATCTTCAACGGCAAAGGCGGAAAGAGAAAAGCTGCCCGCAAGCATAAGCAAGGCTAAAAGCGAACAAAATATCTTCTTCATCAAAATTCCTCCGTAAACTAAGTAATTTAGGGCAAGCTTTGCCTAAATTTGCCCAAACGCAGTTGACAGAAAACCAAAAAGGTGCTATACTGCTAAATACATTATACATAACTTTGTGCAAAAATACAATAGTTTGTTTGCAATTTATTTGTTCAGGGGGATAAGTTTATGGCAGAAAAGAAAAAGGTTGAGGCGATAACCTCCAGAGATGAGGATTTTGCCAAGTGGTATACGGATATTGTTAAGAAGGCGGAGCTTATTGAGTACACCAGCGTTAAGGGTTGTATGGTTATCCGTCCCTACGGCTATGCTATTTGGGAAAATATACAGAGGATACTTGACGGTATGTTTAAGGCTACCGGGCACGAAAATGTTTGTATGCCTATGTTTATACCCGAAAGCCTTTTGCAAAAGGAAAAGGACCATGTAGAAGGCTTTGCCCCCGAGGTTGCTTGGGTAACCATGGGCGGTAAGGAAGTGCTTGAGGACAGACTTTGCGTGCGCCCCACTTCCGAAACCCTGTTTTGTGAACATTATGCAAATATAATTCACTCCTACCGTGACCTGCCCAAGCTGTATAACCAGTGGGTTAGCGTTGTTCGTTGGGAAAAGACCACCCGTCCCTTCCTTAGAAGCAGAGAGTTTTTGTGGCAGGAGGGTCACACCATCCACGCTACCGAGGCTGAAGCTATAAGAGAGACCGAGCAGATGCCTGACGTTTATGCGGACTTCTGTGAGAAATATCTTGCCATGCCCGTAGTTAAGGGCAAGAAGACCGAAAGCGACAAATTTGCAGGCGCTGTTGCCACCTACTGCATAGAAGCGCTTATGC
>JAZSIW010000060.1:0-10441 GCA_045534025.1 Eubacteriales bacterium
AGAAAATTTCAATAGCGTTAGCGGTTTGAGGACGAAGCAATACTTTCCGTATTGCAAGGACGAAAAATTAAAATTTGCCGAAAAGCATTGCGTTTCAGACCTTTTGGGCCGGTTCGGATTTCAATGCTTTGGCTAGAGATATAAAAACAGTATAAGTGCGGGCAGCACTTATACTGTTTTTGCTATATCCCCAGTATTCTTTTTGCGTTGCCGCCAAGGATGTCGGCTTTTTCTGTTTCGGTCAAGGGCAAGGCTTGGATGCGTTTTATCTCCTCTCCTGCGTTGCTCCAAGGAGCGTCCGAGCCGAAGATGATGTTCCTGCTGCCTACGGCTTTTACCAAGTGCATAAACTGTTCGTCGCCGTATTCGTCAAAGCCCATAGATGTGTCAAGATATATACCCGTGTCTGCTAAAAGCTCCTCTGTCTGCTCCCACTCGTAGGCGCCGCCCATGTGTGCCGCAACTATAGTGCCGCCCTTAAGCTCGCCCATTATGCGCCTGAACGCCGCAGGGCCGCTTCTGAACGGCGGCTTAAAGGCTATGTCAAAGCCTGCGTGGAACAACAGTATAAGTCCTTTGCTTAAGGCATAGTCATAAATTTTAAGCATTTCGGGGGTATCTACGGTAAAGCTTTGATATTCGGGGTGGAACTTAAGACCCTTAAGCCCCAAAGAGCACACAAAATCTATATCCCCTTTTGGGTTGTCACTGTGGGGATAAATACCGCCAAAAGATATAATGTTGCCTTTATTTATGCTCTCTGCCCATTTGTTAAGGCTTTCCGTTTGGCTGTGCTTGGTAATAACGGGCTGTACCACCGATAAATCAACGCCAAAGCTTTGCATATTTGCTTTAAGTCCGTCCACCGTGCCGTTATGGCAGGGCGGATATTTACCGCCTGCGCTTTCAACAAGCCCCGCAATGGCTCTGGGCGCCAAGCTGTCGGGGAAGGCATGGGTATGAAAATCTATAATCATTGTTTTCCTTCCTTTCTGCATTGAAGCCATTGTATACCTAAAAAAAGAACTTGTCAAACTTTTTTCAAAAAATTTTATTTTAGGTATTGACAAAACAGAAAAAACAAGTATAATGTAAATGTTCGCTGTTGCGGACAACAAAAATTTGATATGCGGCTGTGGCGGAACAGGCAGACGCGCACGTTTGAGGGGCGTGTGGGAGACCGTATGGGTTCAAGTCCCATCAGCCGCACCACAAAAAAGGGCTCTTTTGTCTATTAGACAAAAGAGACCTTTTTTGAGTGATGCGTTCCTTCGGAACGAGATGCGCACTCTGTGCGTGATGCAGGCTTCGCCTGTGATGCGCGCCTTCGGCGCGTGGGTGGAACGCATCGCATCACCTATCACAGCGTAGCTGCATCACTTATCACTTGTTTGCAAATAGGCTTAACTTGTGATATAATGCAAAAGAGATGTGTATGTTGTGTCAGGATCAAAGCTTAAAAATCTTTCTATGAAATTTTCGGTTGATATCATCGAATTGGTAAAGCATCTAAAATCCATTAAAGACACCACCATCTCCAATCAGCTCGGCAGAAGTGGTACCTCTATTGAAGCAAATATTCATGAAGCTCAGTATGCACAAGGCAAGAAGGACTATATTTTCAAACTTGAAATTGCCTTAAAGGAAGCAAGCGAAACCGGTTATTGGCTTGAATTGTTACGCAGAACAAATTATATTAACGAACAGCTGTATAAGGTTCTTTCCGCAAAATGCACATCTTTACAAGTGATGCCGATTGCCTCCTGCCGTACCGCAAAGGAGAATATACAATGAACAAAAGATTATCCTTCAAAATAAAAAGAAGAATACTAACAGCGTTTACTGTTCTGCTTGTAATCACTGTCATATTCTTCCACGAATTTTTCTTTGGTACCCATGAGGGGCTTACGGCGTTTATAGCAATAATGCTTGTGTTTACCGTAATCGTATTGTTATGGTGGCGCTGTCCCCACTGCCGCACGGGCCTTGGCAGACGTGTTTTGTGGGTAAAATATTGTCCAAGCTGCGGTAAAGAGCTTAACGATTAAAAGAAGCTTTCAATACAAATCTTAAGACCGATAATTATAAGAATAACACCGCCGAGGATGGATGCCTTGCAGGCAAGCCCTGTGCCGAAGCGTTTACCGATGGCAATACCGGGTAAGCAGATGGCAAAGGTAACAGCGGCAATAATAAGCGTTTCGGCTAAAGCTTCACCGATGGTGTAGTTGGGGATGGTAAAGCCCACAGACAGCGCATCGATAGACGTAGCTACGCCCTGCAGAAGCACGGCGGAGATGCTGATTTTGGTAAGCGCACAGCCGTTTTCGCTGTTTTTAACACCTTCGGCAATGGATTTTGCACCGATAGCGAAAAGCAAAAGCAAAGCCACCCACGGTATGTAAGGCTCTATAACCTTAAAAAGGCTTGCGGCGGTATGCACGCACAGCCAGCCCAGCATAGGCATAAGCCACTGGAAAAAGGCAAAGCAAAGGGCAATACCCATCATTTTACCTTTTTTCATTCTCGGCTCGCTAAGCCCGTCCGCCAAAGAAGCGGAGAAAGCGTCCATCGCCAAGCCTGCACCTATAAGTGCGCTGTCTATGATAAATTCCGTCAACAACATCATTCCTTCTTGGGCTGAATTCTTACGTAATTATACCAAACAGGGTACCGTCTGTCAAGTTTATGCTAAATGAATAAGTAACTTTATCAAATAAAATTAAAATTTTTTAAAATTTCCTATTGCAAAAAGGAAAAAGATGTGTTATTATAGCGGAGTTAAAAGATTTAAATTAATTTTAGGAGGTGAGTCGCTTGCCTAACATTAAGTCAGCAAAAAAGAGAGTTAAGGTAACCGCTACCAAGACTTTGCGTAACAAGATGGTTAAATCTGCCCTTAAGACTTCTATCAAAAAGTATGAGGCTGCTCTCGCAGACGGTAACAAAGAACTTGCCGCTGCTACCTATAAGGAAGCTGTTGCTATGATCGACAAGTCCGTTTCTAAGGGTGTTATGCACAAGAACACTGCTGCAAGACGCAAGAGCCGTTATACTCGTTTGCTTAACGGTATAGCTTAAGTTTGACAAGTAAGCAAAAATCCACGGCACGCCGTGGATTTTTTGTTGTGTAGTCCCCAAGAAGCCGTCAGACTTCTTGGGGTGATTTTATACTTCTAACACTGCGCCCGCTGAAATGTAACTTAACCTTTCCCCCATTACGTTCTTTAGATATTCATACTGAGGTACACCCGTGCAATGGCAGGTATAAAAATCGGCGCCAAGGCTAAGAAGCGAATTTGCGGCACCGTCAAGACGAACCGCGCCGTCACCATCGGTTTCTATTTTTGAAAAATGAAAACCTCCTATAAAAACATCGGGCTTCAATAACCTTGCAATATTCACTGCCCCCTTGTGGGAACAGCCGCTGAACACCACACGTCTGTCCTGCTCCTCTATTACAAGATACTGCTCATGAAGAAAGGAATCGGGTTGTTTTGAGTCGCCCAAGCAAACCGTAAGCCCTGCGCTGTCTATGTCCTCTGCGCTTATCTGCCTGTTAAGGCACACAAGACTTATTCCATCGCCCAAACACAAGTTTTCTTCCGTAACAGGGATAAGACGAGGGTTAAACAACAAAGTTCTGTCAAGCCCGATATATTTATCAGAGGCGTTATAATAAGCGCCGAAAGCGCAGGAACTTAAGTACAGAGGTGCTTTTTGGTTAAGCCTTAAAAACTCTCTTATACCGCCACCGTGGTCGTAATGCCCGTGGGAGAGAATACATATATCAACATCGGACAGTTCAACGCCCAACACAGAAGCGTTTTTTGCAAACAAATCGCTTTGTCCCATATCAAACAGAATATTTTTTTGTTTAGTTTGTATATACAAGCTTAAGCCATGCTCTGCCGCGCAAAGTGGGTTTTGGCTTGTGTTTTCGCTTAACACCGTTATTCGCATAAATTATTCACCGCCTTTCTTGCATTTTAACACAGCTTTTTTAAAAAGGCAAGCATGTCGAATTTTGTATTTAAGTTCTTCTTGACAATTTTTGTCAAAAGGTATATAATTGTGTCAAGGAAGGAGAGATAAAAATGAAACAGATAATACGACAGATAGACGAAACGGGGCGAATAGTTTTACCCAAGCCGTTTAGAGAAATTTTGGGCGTTAACCTTAAAGACAACTTAGTTATGTCCTTGGGCGAAAACGAGATTATTCTAAGAAAAGCAGGCACGGAATGTACCCTTTGCGGTGGCGAAGGGATTGTTGAATACAGAGGAATTCTGCTGTGCAAAAACTGCGTTGACGATATTGCTACAAGGGCAAAAGACTAAAAGTTTAATCGAGGCGGAGGCTGTTTTAACGGCCTCCGTTTTTTCTTTTTCATTGTTACGAAATTTGTTGCTTTATGGCTGAAAACGTGTTATAGTATGATTAGAGGAGCTTGATACTATGATTAAAGTTATAAGATATATTATTTCCTTTGTACTTTGTTTAGCCATACTTATGCCCGCAGTACCACAGAAAAAAACGGGGGCTTATGTTTATACCGACGGCTTTGTTACCATAGGCGATGTTACCATTCCGTTTGCAGAGTATATGCCCGGTGACTATTTTACAAAAAACGGCAGAGCCTGTACCTGCCATGACATTGGCTCTATCAACTGTGTGGCCTCGGGAGAACATTGTAACTGCCTTAGATATGTAAATATTGACGGTACGGAAGTGGATCTGCTTGCAGTTCAATGCATAGGATTTGCAAGATATACCTTCTACAGACTTTTTGGATTTATCGATGCCGACCACAACGGTCACCTGTTCTACAATGCAGGTACTATAGAGGCGGGCAACGTCAACGAGCAAAGCGTTAAACAGCTTATCACCCGTCTAAAGCCCGGTGCACACATACGTTATAATTTGGCCTATACCCAACACTCGGTTATACTGTTAAGTCAAAACAGTGAAGGATTTACCGTATATCACGCCAATGCAGGCGGCAACGGCATAGAAAGCAGTCCTTGCGTGGTTTCGACAAAGACCTTTACGTGGGAGCAATTTGCACAAACCGCTTACAGAGGTATTTTGTTTGCTCACATGCCCGTAAATTATCCAAACGACCTTGACTTTTCGGACAACCCTTACGGTGACGAAATACCCACAGGTACATACATCACTACCGATAACCTTAATTTGAGGAGCGGCGCCGGTACTGAATATGAATCTTTAACGGTTATTCCTGCAGACACATATTTGATGATAGATGAAATTTCTTCCAATTGGGGACACGTTGTTCATGATGGAACGGAAGGTTGGGTGTCTTTAGGGTTTGTGAGTTATGTGGAACTGCTTACTCCCAAGCAAGACAGCGGGCTTACTGTTGAGGACGGCTACATATACGGAATATCAACAGGTACAACTCCCATGGGGCTTAACAATGCGTTTATGAATGATATTGTAAATTTCAGTTGCGGCGGAAGCGAGTATATAGGCACGGGTGTTTACATTGATGCGGTTGTAGGCGGATATCCCATATCCCGCGGGGCCGTTGTTATATACGGCGATATAAACGGCGACGGCTTAATATCAAGCGTTGACTGCATAAAGCTTAAAACGGCACTTAAGGGTGAAGAGCCTTTGATCGGCGCTTTTGCTGTTGCGGCGGATATGGACGGAAGCGGCATTTACACAACTGCGGATTACAAGCGTTTACAACTGTTTTTAGCGTCCCCTCCCGTGACAGAGGATGAGCCCGATGAAAGCCAAGAGACTTCAGATGAGGAGCAAGAAAGTTCTGCCGAAACAGAGGAGAGCGAAACACAAAATTTTTCTGAAAACCAATAGATTAAAGAGGGTGCTTTTTGCATCCTCTTTTTCGACAAAAAAGCTCATAAGTTAAACAAAAGCATTGACTTAACGTCGTAAAAGTAGTATAATGAGATACGTATAATTATGCGCAAATACTATTCCGAGTATAATGGTGGTGCATATATGATTTACCCATTTTTTAAAAGATTTTTTGATGTTTTATTTTCCGCAATACTTATTATAATACTTGCTTTGCCTATGCTTATAATCGGATTGTGTATTATCGTCGAGTCCCGCGGAGGTGCTCTTTTTAAACAGGAGCGATTGGGAAAAGACGCAAAAGCATTTAATATATACAAATTTCGGTCTATGTGCGTAGGTGCGGAAAGCAAAGGAAGCGGTGTGTATTCCGCAAGCGGCGACCCCAGGGTAACAAAAACAGGCAAAATAATCAGAGCTACAAGCCTTGACGAACTGCCCCAGCTGTTTAACATTTTTTTAGGACAAATGAGCTTTATCGGGCCCAGACCTGTACTTACCTACCATCCGTGGCCTTTAAATGAATACACAGAGGAACAAAAAAAGCGTTTTACCGTGCGTCCCGGCATAACGGGACTTGCGCAGATAAACGGAAGGAAAAACACACCTTGGGTAACACGTATAAGATACGACCTTAAATATGTGAATGAGTTATCCTTTGTTACCGACATGAAAATAGCTTTTAAAACCGTTGCAAAGGTCTTTAAAAGCGAGAGCAACTTATCGGAAACAGATGAAAACGGCAAAGCGATACCCACAAACATAAACACTGAAAAAGAGGTATTAATAGCTGATGGCAATAAAGTTGATGTACATAACTAACAGCCCGTTGGTAGCAATAACGGCAGATAAATGTGGAGTTGACCGTATCTTTTTGGATTTGGAGATAGTAGGAAAAGCAGCGAGACAGGCTGACAGAGATACGGTTATTTCCTGCCACGATATAGAGGACATCAATAAAATAAAACCGCTTTTGAAACAGGCGGAGCTTATTGTAAGGACTAACCCTATACACGAAGGCTCAGCTTCAGAGCTTTCCGCCGTTAAGGAAAGCAATGCGGATATTGCTATGCTTCCCTATTTTTCCACCGCTAAGGAGGCGGAAACTTTTATTTCTGCCATTGGCGGCAAAAAAAGGACCTGCTTACTGTTTGAAACGCCTGCAGCGGTTGAAAATGCTGAGGAAATTTTAAGCGTCGGCGGCATTGACGAGGTTTTTGTTGGGCTTAACGACTTGCACATCGGCTACAAAATGAAGTTTTTGTTTGAGCTTCTTGCCAACGGCACCGTGGACAGGCTATGTGATTTGTTTGCAAAAAAAGGCATCCCCTACGGATTTGGCGGTATTGCCAGATTAAACCAGGGGACGTTGTCGGCAAAACAGATATTAGGTGAACATTACAGACTTGGGTCTGAGTGTGTTATTCTTTCCAGAAGCTTTTGCAACACCAAGCTTGTTACGGATATCAAGGAGTTTCAAAGTGTTTTTGAAAGCGGCGTAAAAGAGATACGAGACTATGAAGCTTTTTTGTCCACCGCCGATGAAGCATTTTTCGAAAACAACAGAATGCAGCTGAAGAAGCGTGTTGAAGAAATAGCAAGCGCCCAATAAGAGGTGTAATTATGGCAAAGAAATTTTTGTTGATATCGCCAAAGAACCGCCCCACCTACAACTTCAGAGGCGACCTTCTTAAAGCAATAGCCGAAAAAGGATATGAAGTGGTGGCGACGGGACCCGACAAGGAGAACGTAGACAAAATCGAAGCTTTGGGTGTCAGGCACATTGTTGTACCCCTGTCCCGCAACGGCACAAGTATAAAAAGCGATGTTGAATATTACAAAGCCCTTTTAAAAGTAATAAAAGAAGAAAAGCCCGACGTTACCTTAGGATATACGGTAAAGCCCTCCATATACGGGGCATTGGCTGCGAGAAAAGCAGGCGTGAGTGGCGTTTATTCCATGATAGCTGGCTTGGGTTATACCTTCACTTCCAAGACTTTTAAGGCGAGGTTACTGCACAAAATTGTGCGGTTTTTATATAAACGCGGGCTTAAAAAGACAGACGGGGTGTTTTTCCAAAACCCCGACGATATGGCGGAATTTGTTAATACCAAGCTTGTTAAGGCAGAAAAATGCACCGTGGTAAACGGCAGCGGCGTTAATATGAGCCGCTATACCCCTACTCCCTATCCTGAAAAGCTTACGTTTTTTATGTTGGCGAGGGTCATGTACTGCAAAGGCGCTTTGGAGTATCTTCAAGCGGCTGAAGCAGTAAAAAAAGCACATCCGGAGGTGCGCTTTATGCTTTTGGGGGCGGTTGAGAATATACAGGACTCTGTGCCCAAAGAAACCATAGAAGATTATGTTAACAGAGGCGTTATTGAATATTTCGGTGAAACCTTAGACGTACGCCCCTACTTTGAACAATGCTCCGTATACGTTTTGCCATCCTACAGGGAGGGCACCCCGCGCACTGTGCTTGAAGCTATGAGTATGGCTCGTCCGGTTATAACAAGCGATGCGCCGGGTTGCCGTCAAACGGTTGAAGACGGCGTTAACGGCTATTTGGTGCCCATAAAAGACCCTAAAGCTTTGGAAGAGGCTATGCTTAAATTTGTTAAAGACCCGTCCTTGGTTGAAAAGATGGGCAAGGAAAGCCTGAGGCTTTGCAGTGAAAAATTTGAGGTCGGCAAGGTCAACGGCAAAATGCTTGAGGTAATGAAAATATAAATCCGAGAGGTTGCGTATGAGAATTTATGAAAACTTATTGCGAGGAATCGACAAGCTTTCTCTTATAGGTTTGGGCTATGTGGGCATGCCCATAGCCGTTGCTTTTGCAAAAAGCTTAAAGGTTATAGGCTTTGATGTAAATGCCGAAAAAATCGCAAAATACAAATCGGGCATCGACCCCACCCGTGAGGTCGGTGACGAGGCAATTAAAAACTGCGGTGTAGACTTTACCGATGATGAAAAGCGCCTTAAAGAAGCAAAGTTTCATATTGTAGCCGTGCCGACTCCCATAAACAGCGACAAAACTCCGGATTTAAATCCTGTTATCGGTGCAACAAAGATTTTGGGCCGCAACCTTAAAAAAGGCTCCGTTGTGGTTTACGAATCCACCGTATATCCCGGTGTTACCGAAGACGTGTGCGTGCCTATTTTGGAAGCGGAAAGCGGACTTAAATGGGGTAAAGACTTTTTCGTGGGCTATTCCCCCGAAAGAATTAATCCCGGGGATAAAGAGCACAGACTTGACACCATAATTAAAATTGTTTCCGCAGATACAACCGACACCCTTGATACTGTTGCGGCTGTGTACTCCTTGGTGGCTAAAGCAGGCGTATACAGGGCGGAAAGCATAAAGGTGGCTGAAGCGGCTAAGGTTATAGAAAACAGCCAACGAGACATCAATATCGCCTTTATGAACGAGCTTTCCATGATTTTTGACCGCTTAGGAATAGATACTAAGGCGGTACTTGCGGCGGCAGGAACAAAATGGAATTTTCTTAATTTCAAGCCCGGCCTTGTTGGCGGCCACTGCATAGGCGTTGACCCCTATTATCTTACGTACAAGGCGGAACAAACCGGTTATCACAGCCGCATCATCCTTGCAGGCAGACAAATAAACGACGGGATGGGTAACTATATTGCAGAAATGCTTATTAAAAAGCTTATTTCTGCAGATGTGCCCGTAAAACACGCAAGGGTTGCGCTGCTTGGCTTTACCTTTAAGGAAAATTGCCCCGATACAAGAAACACCCGAGTTATTGACATTATTAACGAGCTTGGAGAGTACGGCATTGAGCCCTTGGTATACGACCCTGTTGCGGACAAAGACGAGGCCGTACGGGAATACGGCATAGACTTCTGCGGCGAGGAAGAACTTAAGGATCTGGATGCGGTTGTCATAGCGGTTGCCCACAAAGAATTTAGTAACTTTACCCCCGAAAAGATACTTCGGATGTACAGAGGCGGCAAAGTTCTTTTTGACATTAAGGGTGTGCTTAACAAGACGGAGTGCGAAAACGCAGGACTTTTGTATTGGAGGCTTTAGGCTTTGAATTTTGATAAAAACACTTTGTTTTTGGTAACCGGCGGCGCCGGTTTTATAGGCAGTAATCTTTGCGAGTCCATACTTGATATGGGGTGCCGCGTACGTTGCCTTGATAACCTTTCTACGGGGAAACAAGAGAATGTAGATATGTTCTCGGATAATGCCGGTTATGAGTTTATTCTTGGCGATATCAGGGATTATGATACCTGCGTTAAGGCCTGCACGGGGGTGGACTATGTTTTGCACCAGGCTGCTTGGGGCAGTGTGCCCAGAAGCATTGCCATGCCCTTGCTTTACGAAGAGATAAATATTAAAGGCACGCTTAATATGCTGGAGGCGGCAAGACAAACAGGTGTTAAAACCTTTGTATATGCATCCAGCTCCAGCGTTTACGGAGACTCGCCCACTTTACCCAAGACCGAGGGCAACGAAGGGAATTTGCTTTCCCCTTATGCCCTTACCAAGCGAGTGGACGAGGAATACGCAAAGCTTTACACCACGCTTTACGGGCTTAACACCGTAGGACTTAGGTAAGTC
>JAZSIW010000023.1:0-4086 GCA_045534025.1 Eubacteriales bacterium
TACCGCATCGGAAAAAGTGGTGGGGGCATCCTTCGACCGTATTTTTGAAGGCTGTGAAAAGCGCATAGTTATTGCAACCTTTTCTTCCAATATCCACAGAATACAGCAAATAATAAACGCTTCTGTCAAATACGGACGCAAGGTTGCGGTAACGGGCAGAAGCATGATAAACGTTATGCGTGCGGCAGAGCGCTTGGGTTATATGGATATTCCCGAAGGCACGCTTATAGAGCTGGGAGATATGAAGCGCTATAAGATGAACCAGCTGACCCTTATAACCACAGGCAGTCAGGGCGAGCCTATGAGCGCCCTTTACCGTATGGCGCTGGGCGAACATAACATTATCTCCCTTGGCGGCGACGACTTGGTTATACTTTCCTCCTCCCCCATCCCCGGCAACGAAAAGCTTATATCACGTATAGTAAACGAGCTTTTGAAGCGCGGGGTGGATATGATAAGGGACAGCGCTGTGGACGTACACGTATCGGGCCACGCCTGCGCAGAGGAGCTTAAAATAATACACACTCTTGTTAATCCCGAATATTTTATGCCCGTACACGGAGAGTACAAGCACCTTAAAAGCCACGCAGATCTGGCAAAACAGCTGGGCATGAGCGAGAATAAGATTTTTATACCCGAAACGGGACACGCGCTGGAGATAAGCAGCAAAAAAGCACAGTACGGTGCGACAGTTCCTTGGGGACAGGTTTATGTTGACGGCTACGGGGTCGGCGATGTGGGCAGCTCGGTGCTGAAGGAAAGAAAACATCTGGCGGAGGACGGCATGTTTGTGGTTGTCTTTGCTGTGGACCTGCAGGAGCGCATATTGCTTTCGGATATAGAGATAATTTCCAAGGGCTTTGTGTATATCCGTGAGCAGGAGAGTCTTATTGAAGACGTGCGTGCGCTGGCGAAAAAGACAGTGTTGGAGTGCTTCGGGCACGGCAACAGAGATGCAAATTCCATAAAGAACAAGGTAAAGGATGCAGTGTCCTCCAAGCTTTACTCCAAAACCAAAAAGAAGCCTATGGTGCTGCCCGTCCTGACGGATATAAGCCTATGAAAACAGTATTGATTACCGGCGGCAGTCGGGGTATCGGTGCCGCCTGCGCCCGCCTTTTCGCCGCAGAGGGCTACCGGGTGATTATAAATTACGAAAAAAGTGAGGCGGCGGCAAATGCCCTTTGCGAGGAGCTTGGCTGTGAAGCCTTTAAATTTGACGTAAGCGACAGAAGCGCCGTTTTGGATTTTAAGGAGAGCCTTGAAGCACGGGGGATTACCGTAGACGTGCTTATAAACAACGCAGGCGTCAGCCTTTTCGGCTTGTTTCAGTATGTGGACGCCGTAGCGGCGGAGCGTATGTACGGCGTAAACCTTTTCGGTACTCTTAACTGTATACGTACCTTTTTGCCTCAAATGGTAGAGAAGAAGGACGGAGTTATAATAAACCTTTCCTCGGTTTGGGGTGAGGTGGGTGCCTCCTGCGAGGTGGACTATTCTGCGGCTAAGGCGGCGGTAATAGGGCTTACCAAAGCGTTGGCTAAAGAAGTCGGCTTCTCAGGCGTGCGGGTTAATTGTCTGTCTCCGGGAGTTATTGATACGGACATGAATGCAAATCTTTCCGTCGCCGACGTGGAGGAGATAGTAAACAGCATCCCCCTTGAACGCTTGGGCAAGGGTGAGGACGTGGCAAAAGCGGCTTTGTTCTTAGCCTCCGACAACGCCTCTTACATAACGGGGCAGGTCCTTTCCGTTGACGGCGGATGGAAGGGATAGAAAATCCCCCATTGCTCACTTCGCTCACGACGAGGCCCCCATATATGCGCGCCACTTCGTGGCACTCGCAAAAACTAATGGGCATTTTCTGCGGCGCATGTCCGCAGAAAATACTGAGTTGTTTTTACCGCCGACAACGCCTCTTACATAACGATGACCTCCATAAAAAAGCCCCTTTACTCGTTTTATTAACAAGTCAAGGGGCGATTTCTTTTTTAGGCAACATTTCCAAAAAATGCCGAAGGTTTTTTGGCATGTCAACAAAATATATGTATTATTTCGCAAAGCTGTTGACGCATTTTGTCGTCTATGATATAATCAATTATCATTTTTGAGGAGGTATTTTATGTTTTGTGCAAAATGCGGTACTTATACCGAGAACGGCGAGCTTTGCAATCGATGCGCTGCCGAAGCTAACGGCTTCATCGGCGGATTTTCGGGTCATGACACAGCTATTGGTTATACTGCAAAAAAGAAGTCCTTTGCCTTACCCTTCGCTTTAAAGATTGTTGCCCTTGCTTTGGCCATTGTGGCTTTTGCTTTGCATTTTTCCAATCTTATTTCACAACGCAAAAGCGAAGTGTCCGAAAGCAAATATGAAGACTATCGCCGTGATAAGGAATACGAAGATGACGAGGATTATTACGACGGCGATTCTGAAAGCCAGCGCAGAAAAGAAGCGCTTAAAACCGAAAAATACGATATTTATGACAAAGACGAAGCAGATGACGGCAAGATAGACCACGACAGGCTGATGCACGCAAACCGCTTTTTGCAATGGGCGTTCTTGGCATTTGCCTTGTTCCTTGGTACTTTTGTTGCTTCTTTCTTTACAAAGAACGAAAAGGTTCATCTTGTATGCCAAGGGTTGTTTTTCGGTCTTATGCTTTGTGCCTTCCTGTTTATTCTTTTTGCCACCTTTACGGGGAAGGCATATTACAGAACCACTATAGGCTACAGCGACTTTTCCGACGACTACATATACCTTTACTATTCCAGCGGTGTCGGCATAACCTTCACATGGATCTTGGCATTCGCTTCCTCCCTTGCAGGCCTTGTGCTTACCGCACTTTCTGCAAAGAAATTAAACAAGGAATAACTTAAACTGTTTGAAGCAGGGCGCTTGTCACGCCCTGCTTTTTGTTTTGCTTGTGCAAATTGCACAAAAATCACTTTTGTTTTTCTTTTAATGTGCCGTTGACCTAAAACACTTTAATATGTTAACATAAAGTGTATCAGGTTTTTACCTTAATATATAATGTTTTCGTAATTTTATGGGACGCATATACTGTGTAAATAGGAGGACTTGTTATGAAACGTATTGTCAGTATAGTACTTTCTCTTTGTTTTGTGCTTTCCATGGCAGCAGTTTTGCCTATGGACGGTCTTTTTATAGAGGCTGACGCAGCACTCAGCGTATCCGGCGGCACACTTAATTCCGCCACATTCATTATCGACCCGGGCCACGGCGGCTCTGACCCCGGTGCATGCAACGGTTCCCGTCAGGAGGCGGCAGACGTACTCAGACTGTCCCTTCGTGTTGCACAGCTTATAAACGCAAACGGCTCCTCTTGCGCACTTACAAGAGTAACCGATGTAACACAAAGCCTTTCCACCAAGTACGGCATTGCAAACGCAGGCAGTTTTACTTACTTTGTAAGTATACATAGGAACTCCGGCGGCGGCGTTGGTATAGAGAGCTATTATTACAGCGGGCTCAGCGCATCCTCCACAGGTGCCAAGCTCTGTACGACCATCCACAACTCCATGGTTAACGCAGGTGTTTGGACAAAGAACAGAGGCGTTAAGACCGGAAACTTTGCTGTAATCAGGGAAACCAATATGGCGGCAACACTTCTTGAGGTTGGTTTTATAGACTCTGCTACCGACAACAGCATTTTTGATGCACATTTTGAAACTATAGCCGTTTCCATCGCAAACGGTATGCTTGCTATGATAGGCAAGTCCGTTTCCAACACCGGCGGCAGCACAACCAAGTACCAAAGCTGTCTTGATAACCCCTCGGGCGGCAGCAAGACCAATGCGGCAATCTCCGCTTCCGCAACCGTTACTCAAACAGGCGGAACCGATGCCCTCACCATCAGAGGCTGGACCGTACACAGCGACGGCATAAGCGCCGTTAAATATAAGGTTGACAGCGGCAGCTACAAGGCTCTTACAACCTCTTTAAGAAGCGACGTTCAGGCGGCTATAGGGGGCTATTCCAACTACGACAACTGCGGCTTTGACGGTAGCGTCTCATATAAGAACCTAGCCGCAGGCAGTCATACCGTAACTATCCAGGCGACC
>JAZSIW010000024.1:0-15591 GCA_045534025.1 Eubacteriales bacterium
GGAAACCAAAATTAAAAATCGAAATTATACCAATTATATATTGAAAGCAATCAGCGAGCATATCACTATCTTTCTACGAATTAACAAATTTTTCGTAAGGCTCTTTACATATCACTTAGTAACTGAATATGTTATATGAAAGAAACTTTGGATGGTGATAAATTACATTATTCTAAATCATCAATACTACTTGCTTCAAATTTAAAGAACAGTTGAAATTTAATAGAGATAACAAAAGCCTCGATTTTTGTACAATTAATAACAGCTGTTATTTGTTTATCTTATCGACGTCTTACTTGGACATCTATGCTAGTCAGAACCACCGGTTGAACCGGTGGCTTGTACAGCCCCTATAAGGGGCAATTACAGGCTTCGCCCCTAAAAGGAGCCACTGAAGTTTGACACCGCATTACACTTACAGGCAGCCGCCCACGTGCGGCTGTCTTTTTTTAGCCTATTTATTCTTGGCACCCGTAAACGGGTCTGTATATTCCTTGAAACTTATTTGGTCCGAGGCATTGTCATCTTCTATCTGATTCCTTATGTACTCTGCTATTACTTTTTTGTTTCTTCCTACTGTGTCTACATAATAGCCTCGGCACCAAAAATGTCTACTTCCATACTTGTACTTCAAATTTGCGTGCCTATCAAATATCATTAGTGAACTTTTCCCCTTGAGATATCCCATAAATTGTGCTACACTTATATGCGGTGGGATGCTTACTAACATATGTATATGGTCTACACACGCTTCGGCTTCTATTATCTCTACCCCTTTTTGTTCGCACAATTTCCTTAGTATTTCTCCTATGTGTCGCTTTATTTTTCCGTATATCTCTTGTCTGCGATATTTGGGGGCAAATACTACATGGTATTGACACCTATACTTTGAGTGCGCTGAGCTCTTTATCTCGTTTTTCTCTTTTTTAAACATGTTTAAAACCTCCTTGTTCTTTTGTGTAATGCGGTCGCCAAACCTTTACACAATTATATCATGGAGGTTTTATTATGCATATACTAAAGTTTTTTATCTTCCCCCGGTAGAACCGGGGGTTTATTTCCACGCCTTAAGGCACCAATTAAAAAATGGGTTCTGCGTTTTGCAAAACCCATCTTAAAAGGCTATTTACTTTTGAAAACCAATCGAGGGGGAAGGTGGGAAAAATCGCTGTTATAAATATCACTTACCGTAATAGTAAACGTATCCTCACCGTAGGTACAGCTTCCCGAAAAATAAGATTCCTTGCAGTCCTCGCTGTAAAAGGAAACCTTTTTCTCGTCAAGGTCGGAAAAAACTACACTTACCTTTACGGTGTCGCCTGTTGCGTTGGTGAGAAAGGCGTTTTCCACCTTACCGTCGGCATTGACAGAAAAGGTGATGTTGCCATCCTCGCATTTCCATTCAGTATCCGGATAATCAACGGGGCGTTTTGCCTCGTCGCCGCAAGCTGATATGAAAAGGGCTAAAGCTGTCAAAAGCAGTAGAAAAAGGGTTTTGCTTTTCATATTCCCTCCGTGTTATGTAGGATTACACGGCAAAATCATAATTCAAATCTTGCCGTGCAATTTATTATAACACAGAAAAAGAAAAATTAAAAGACTTTTTTAACCTAAAGGACAGCAGTCTACATAAGTCGAAGAAACAAGTACTTGCGCTTTTGTATAGTCACAATCCTCGCAGTATGTAACATTATACGTATGTCTAAGACATCTGGGTATGCTGGCTCTTACCTTATGTTCGGTAACCGAAACCGCTTTTGTAACATAATCGTGGCCGAAAAGGGTACAGCCCAAACCGTAAGTTTGGGCAGAACCGTCTCTCAGCCCCACAAGGGTTTCTGCTATCATTTCCATTTTTTCGGATGAGATATCATTGTCCGCAAACTCCACGGTGTACTCCACGCCATCTATTTCGTATCTATAAACCACATTTTCACCCGATGCGGAAACAACCGGAAATGCCGCCATAAAAAGCATCAAACACATTATAATACTAACTATTCTCTTCATGTTATTTCTCCTTCATATTTTCAATTACAAAAATTAAATTTTCATATTCTTTTGCTTGTATAATATAAGCGCAATTATCAACGTTGCAGTATGCACCATATTTGTTTTCAGTAACACCTTCAAACAACTTATAGATAACGCCTCCGCTTTCATAAAGCTCACCGTCCGCAAAAGCATTGTCGTTTGGAGCAACCTTTGTGTCAACACTTATAACTAAATCATCATTCTTTGTAAATATCAGTATATTTTTATCACCTATAGTGCTATTGTTTATCTGTATCTTTTCAATCTCAACGCCCTTAGGTAAGGATTTCGGATACATAATATCCAAACTTTCTTTTTCTACCGCTTCTTTTAGTGTTTTATACGTTTTAATCTCACCGTTGTTGTGAATTGTAACACCGTTTACTTCTTTTTCCGTTCCGTTAGGCAAACGAACAAATTCGCTGATATATCCCCACAAATCAAAGCCAAAAGCAGAGGCAACAAAGGTGCCGCCTATTACAAGGGTAGCAACAGCTGCTGCTATTATAAGAGTGCGCTTTAGGCTGAACCTTTTAACCTTGCGGTTTTTAGGCACTATGGCAATATTTTCCGCCAAGGTCTGATCAACGATAGCCGTAAATTCATCGTGGGACATTATATCCTTTTCCCGTTGGCTAAGAATATATGCGCAGGCACTTATTAAGTCAACATCACCCTTTCCAAAGCAAAGCATATCGGTTTCGTGATCCATAAGTTTTTCCAAAGTAACAGTGTCCAAATCTTGCAAGACAATCTGTTCAGAGGCAAGCATGGCCTTTATCTCACGAACCGTATGTGTTTTTAATTCATTTTTATCCATTCTTTGCCTCCTCACTTAATAATGTCTAAAGAATGTAAAATGTCCAGAAATTTTTAAATATTTTTTTGTATATGCTCTAAAATCTTATCTCTTAAAGTCTTTTTTATTGTTCTGACCGTACTTGGGTTTAAACCAAGCTCACTTGCCGTCGTTTCCGTGTTCTTATTTTCTACATACAGCTTTTGATATATTTGTTTTTCACGTTTGGTAAGAGTATCCAAAAGCTTTTGGGGCGTATCGTTTTTCAGCCAAAGACCGTATAAAGCCTCTTCAAAGGTTGGGTCTGTTTTTGTTGGCAAATCTTCATTCGGGAAAACACACTTTGCGTGATTTTTGTTCTTGTTAATCACCGTAAAAGCTGTAAGCTTTGCGGAAGCCATAACCCATGCAGCGGGATTGGGGTGCGATTCCAGAACGGATATTTTCTTACACATAAGCAAGCACAGCTCGCCGATACATTCATCGTTCAAATATCCGTACACATGTCCCAAGGTTTTACGGATTATGTATTTAATTGCAGTTTCGTTTTCTACAAGCAATTTTTCAATAAAAGTCCTCTGCTCTGCAGTTAAAACCACGGGTATCTTTGCGTTATCTTTCAAAACCAGACCTCCTTTCTCTTTAAAATGAAAGGCTACTATACTTGCCTGTTATTGTAGCATAAAAAAGCCTTTATGTAAACACAAAAAACAATTTGCTCACCTTGCTGACAACCCAAATGTACTACATCAAAAAAGCAATTCAACATTTCAATATTAAGTCTATGAAATTTGCAGGTGTGTCGCGAAATTCGTTTTATAAGTATAAGGCGGAAATTAACGTGGAAATGTACGCAAAAATATATGAAGAAAAGGAGTCTGCAGACTCCTTTTCTTCTATATAGTATCATTTTTTGTGTTGATATCATTAAAACGATTAAGAAACCCTTTTTTCAACAAATTGCGTTGGTGATAGACAGAATCTGTCCATAGGCGTTATACTCGTACTTTGCAACAAGTGCACCGCCGCTATAGATGCCTATTACGTCACCTTGAATGTTTTTTGCAAAGGTGTAGGTATCATAGCCATAGCTTATACCCATTATTGCACCGGTGTCGTCATAGAGATAGTACAGCGTGATGTCACCACGTTGCTCTGCCACTATCTTGTTACCGTCAAGGGTGTATTGAGCTGCTACCTCAGCAACTGTAGTTTCTTCGTTTATAGCCAGCTTTTGCGTTCTTACGCCGTCAGCGTTATACAGATATCCGGTGTGTGTCCCATCGGGATGTTGCAATAAAACAAGGTTTCTGCCTTGCCATAAAAGCTGATTAGCATTACGCCACTTTAGCGGATTACCTATAGCATCGTAGCTGATGCTTGTTCCGTTGTAGTTGGTAAGCAAATCGCCCCAATTTTGGTTGCCGTAGGTATAGGTCTTGTTTTGGGTGGTAGAGCCACTGTTATACTGAACATTTGTAATATTACCCGACTTGTCATAGCTGTACTGATACTGTTTAGTAGAACCTGTAGCGGGATATATATATTCGCTTGTCAACTGACCTAAAGAGTCATAGGTATACGATCTGCGCAACGCACCGTCTTCATATATACGGGTAATGTTGCCCAGTGCATCGTAGAGGTAGATATAATCGGTATTGCCTACAGAGTGACTTGCAACAAGACCCGAGGTGCTGTCAGTGTCCGTCACGTAGATATAGCTTTCCTGCAAGGAGCTATAGTCGTTTAGCATCGTGCTTACCGAGGTTACACGCTGCAGACCGTCATAGGTATAAGTGCGGGTAAGGGAGTTGGTGCTGTCAGAGGCGGTATAACGGCTTATAAGGCTTGAGCCTTGCAGATAATTTACGTTATAGTACAAATGTTCATCCGGCAGAGAATAGCTTGACAAAAGGGGTCTGCCGTAGGAGTCAAAGAAGTTGTAGGTGCCAAGCACGGCGGTGTTAGTGCTTGTTTCACGCTCTGTTGCTGTGACAAGCCTACCGAGGGAGTCATACTCATACTCGGTAGTAATACCGCTTTTGGTGTCCACTATTTTTGACACCGCACCGTCACCGTTATACGAAACGGTGTATGCTACGACATTATTATACTTTATTTGAGAAAGTCTGTCAAGCTTATCATAGACATTTTCAACGGTATAGCCGTTGCCGTAGGTGGTTTTAGTCAGCTTACCGTTGCGGCTGTTGTAGGTATAGCTTGCAAGGGTATTTGTTCCCGCTTTTACGGTGCTTAGGTTGCCGAAACTGTCGTAGCTGCTTTGGGTTACGATTTTGTCCGATGGTGAAGCAGAGGTCATATCACAGTCGGTCTGTTTTGTCAGGTTGCCGTCGATGAAGCTTATTTTTTGGCCTGTGGCGGAGAAGGTTTCCTCGGTTACTGAATTAATCATTGCATAGCTTGCAGAATGGTTTTTACTTGTATTGTATTGGTAAAGAAGTTTGTTGCCCGTTACCGTAGCCAAAGCATTGCAATCCGAACCTGCTTTTCAGGGTCGGATTTCTGCCGCTACTGTGTCAAAATGCTCGTGAATACCATATCCATGGCATACTTAAGCCTGCCGTTTCCGTAATACTGATAACTGCAATTGCCTATATATCGAATCGTATTTTATAAATTTGATTACTTCATTACATAATGTGTGGATCTTGCATTTCGTCCATATTTTTTTGAATTTTTCTAAAAACACATAGAGGCATGAAACACCGATTTCTATTTTTCCCTCCATATAATTATTACTTTAAACTTTAGATGAACCGACAAAAATTAGGAATATTTTTCAACATCACCGGTTGAACTGATGGTTTTGACTGCTTTTGCGACAAGTGAGATTTTTGACTGCAAACATTTGGCATATTAATTCTTAAGCTGCAAAATTCCGTTGTTTTCAGTGCTTTTCTTAGCTTAGCCAAAGTATTCCTCGGCCGCATGAACTGCCACGGCACCGTCGGCAACAGCCGTAACCACCTGTCGCAGTAGCTTTGTTCTCACATCCCCTACGGCGTACACGCCGGGAATTGATGTTTTTGTGTTTTCTCCTGCAATTACATATCCATTATCGTCAAGCTTAAGCTGACCGCCGAGGAACTCTGTTGCAGGTTTTCTTCCAATGCTGACAAACACGCCGTCGCACAGCACAACGCTTTCTTCTGCACTAACGTTTTTCAAGCGAACGCCTGTTATTTTATCTGCATGCAATAGTTCTGTAACTGTGCAGTTCCATCGAAATTCCACGTTATCTGTCTTCATCAACTGTTCACGGTAGACTTTTGTTGCACGCAGGGTTTCTTTGCGGTGAACAAGAATAACCTTTTTGGCAACACGACTAAGCAACAAGGCATCTGTGACGGCAGTATTACCACCGCCCACAACTACAACGTTTTTCTCCTTGTAAAACCTACCATCACAAACAGCACAATAATGGACTCCCCTTCCAATCAGGTCCTCTTCCCCGTCAATCCCCAGTTCTCTCGGATAGGCACCGGTAGCAATCACGACTGTTTTTGCAAATAACGGTCCTTCCACGGTGTGGATCGCCTTTGGATTTGCCGTAAGATCCACACTAAGGACTTTAGTGTTTTTACTTTTTGCGCCGAAGTGTTCTGCTTGTTTTCTCATCTTATCCGCAAGCAAAGAGCCCTCTACCCCATCCTCAAAGCCCGGATAATTATCTATTTGATTGGCAAGCGCCATCTGTCCGCCCGCATAAGAGCTTTCCAGCACAACTGTGTCAAAACCCGCCCTTGCGGCATAAAGAGCTGTGCTATAACCCGCAGGACCTCCACCTATAATTATCATATCGTAAACATAATTTGTGTTATTGATATTTTTTATATTTATGCACCCCTTTTATATTGATACGCCGCCGATCCTATTATTATCGCAACCACGGCACACAACAAAAACACCTTCCGCATTATGCGGAAAGGTGTTTTTGTGACATCAACAATTAAAAAAATAAACACTTCTAATGTTAGGAAATGCTCAATACTTTGATTGATTTTATCGGTTTTGGTTGTTCTGGTTGTTGCGATTGTTTTGGCTGTTCTGGTTGTTCTGGTTGTTTTGATTGTTCTGGTTGTTCTGATTGTTGCGGTTGTTCTGGTTGTTCTGGTTGTTGCGGTTGTTTTGGTTGTTTTGGTTGTTCATAAAAGCCTCTCCTTAATTTGATTACAGGTATAGTTTTGACCTCTTTTTGAAAAACTATGCATGAAAACATTTTGGAGGTTCTGATGTGCTTTTAATTAAAAACGGATTGATATTCACAATGGAAACAAATAACGAAAGTTATGGTGATTTGCTGATTGACAACGGAAAAATTATAAAAATTGCAAAAGGAATAGCGCCCACGGAAAGCATGAATATTATTGATGCAACAGGTTTACGTGTTTTTCCCGGTTTCATTGACGCACATAGCCACATAGGTATTTTAGAAGAAAAGAAGACAAGCCAAAACGATGAGAGCAACGAGGGAACAAATCCGATTACTCCGTGCGTTCGTGCCATTGATGCCGTAAATCCGATGGACAGCGCATTTCACAACGCATTGGCAACAGGTATAACAGGAGTAATGGTGGGGCCGGGCAGTTCTAATCCAATTGGCGGGCAGTTCGCTTTTATAAAAACTTACGGCAGAAGAATTGATGATATGATTGTTATGTCGCCTGCCGCCATTAAGATTGCCTTTGGTGAGAACCCCATGTCAAATTACGGCCCAAACGGAAACATCCCTTCCACACGCATGGGAATCGCATCGTTAATAAGAGAAGAGCTGACTATTGCCAAGGAATATTTTGACAACGGCAATAAGGGAAGGTTCGAAATGGAGTGTTACCGTGAGCTATTTGAAGGAAAAATCCCGTTAAAAGCTCATGTGCACCGTGCGGACGATATTTTTACAGCTATACGCATAGCTGATGAGTTTGGACTGGGGCTCACGCTGGACCATTGCACCGAAGGTCATCTGATTGCCGATGCAATTGCAGAAAGCGGATATCCTGCAATAGTGGGTCCTTCTCTTGCCTCCAGAAGCAAGGACGAGGTGAGTGCATCGGATTTTAAAACCCCCGGTATACTGCAGAAATCAAGTGTTTTGGTGGCGCTTACCACCGATCATCCGGTGTCCAGAATTCAGTATCTGCCCCTTTGTGCAGGATTGGCTGTAAAGGAAGGAATGAGTGAATTCGGTGCACTGCGTGCGATAACCATCGATGCCGCCCAAATTTGCCGTGTAGACCACCGACTGGGCAGTTTGAAAGAAGGAAAGGACGCAGATATCGTTATTTATGACGGTAACCCCTTGGAAATCTCTTCTTCTGTAAAATACACAATCGTGAGCGGCGAGATTGCATGGCAAACGAAGCCAACAACACCATCGAGAAAATAAGCTCGTTGCGGACCGAATGGCAGAAAAAGCTTACTATTTAACGTACGCCTTATAAATGTCGTCGTTTGCATACTCACTATCGCAAAGCAAGCGGTCAAACACCCCTGTGCCGCCCTCTTTCCCTGCGGTAAGCACAAGGTTTTTGGGGCCTTGAAATTTGAAGTCTATTTTAAAATTATTGAACACAGAGTCAAACGTCCCCTCTGACCTTACGGCAGTGTGTACCTTGCCCCTGTCGCAATACCAAAGGGCGTAGCAGGCATCAAGAATACTTTGCTTAGCCAAAGCATTGAAATCCGAACCGGCCCAAAAGGTCTGAAACGCAATGCTTTTCGGCAAATTTCAATTTTTCGTCCTTGCAATACGTAAAGTATTCACGAGCATTTTGACACAGTAGCGGCGGAAATCCGCCCCTGAAAAGCGACTTCGGATTACAATGCTTTGGCTACCCTCGGCAAAATAAAAGCCTGTGCCGAAATGGTCGCTGTAGCAGAAATGTACCAATTGTTGCCGCCCTCATCCTTGAATCCACAGCTGTTTTCATAATCCTCGTAGGCGACGGTGAAAAGCGGGTGCACATTCTTCATAACGTTTCCGGCGGACTTCATCCACACACCTGTGTAAACGTCGGCAATACGCATATTGGTAAGGCTGTTGTCATAGCCCTCCAAAAGCACGCCAACCGAGTCCTTCTTGCCGTTGCCCATAATGTTAACGCCGAAAATATCCGCATCGGAAGAGCCGCTGTTTGCGCCATACTTTATACGCAGACCCACACGGGTGTGCTTTATGGAAACGTTTTGCACCAGCGTTTCTCTGCCCCCGTCTATGGATATGCCGTCCGCAACACCGTTTCCGTCAATAACACCGCCCTTAAAGCTGTAGTTACTGCCAACGGTAACGGTATCGTTTGCAGGATAGGTGGCACCAAGCCGCACCATAGCCTCGTCGTGTGCCCAACCGTCTGCCGCCCTCAGCACCGCATAGCCCGAAAGCTCAAGACAAACGCTTCGTTTGGGGTCTGCGGGCGTAAGTATAGGCTTATCCAGCAGATACACCCCGTCAGGGAAAAATACAGTCCTGTTAGGGTTTTCGTCAATTATTTTTTGTATACCGTCGGAAACGGGGTTAAGACCGTCTGAAGGGACGGTATCGGTAACTATTATATATCCTCTGTCATTCATATTAAAGCCTCCCGGTGTCCATTATTATACACGAAAAGTTTATCCTTTTAGTTTATTATAACTATCCCAGGTGCTTTTTTGCAATCTTTCCGTCGTTTTTTTAGTGGTAAAGCCTTTGAGTTCCCAAACGAAAATAAGATATTTACATATTCTGTCTTAAATAAATCTCTCAGCCGTTTTACAGTTTTATTTTCTATCTTTTTTTAACCGTTTTTTTGCTTCTTCTACCGTTTCACCGTCTTTGGTAAGATAGGCATTCACAAATTTATCCTCAATTTTAGTATAACTGCCAACGACTCCTTTTTCGATTTTCTTATAGCCACCTACCACCGCCTTGGCGATTTTTTTATTTATGTTTGCTATTTTTGATTTTGCCATATTTATATATTTACCTCCAACAAGATTACAGCCAAGTAACAGCACAATAATCCACACCGCTGTTCCCGTCAAAATGTTAAACAGCCGAATTCCCGACGCCTCCATACCCGAAAAAGATCTAAGCATAGACCGTTGCATTGTGTAAACAGACACACATGCATCTGCCAAAGAAATGTTTCGAAGAGTTTTTATCACCGGTGAGGGGCTATGCTTTGCTTTTACTATTCCTATAATCGCTACCGTAATTTTTGTAAATGTATAAGTCGCAACGGTAATCATGACAATTTCGTGGAAAACCGTTCCTCTTTCCTTCAGTGCAGATAGAATATTCACACTCACTATACAAAATGAAAGTACCACCAACAAAACACCCGTAAAGCGCCGCGCAAAAAGCTCTGCATTATAATTCCCTTGCGCTTTTCGTCCTATCAGTAGCACGTTGTAGCGAGTTACAGTCAATACAACGTAATAGGCGCCTAATGTTATAAACCACCAAGAATGCGCAAAAAGGCCTACCGCACAGTTGATTAGAGCATAAACAGTATTAAAAACCAAACTTACGTATGGATTTTTTGCAAACCTAAGCAATTTCATTTGATACCTTTAATCAACGGAACAAGTGAAATAAGCATTATTATGCCAAGTAACCCCACCATAGTACCCCAAATTATTTGCTGCCACACAAGGCACATACACATTCCTACGCCAAGCACCAAAGCGGCTATAATACCGTAAATCGCGCGAAATGCATTTTTTCCGTTCATCTTCGGAAGCTTTTTGTTTTCCGCTTTACACCATACAAGAAGAGTAACGACACCAAGCATTATACCGATTATACCAAAAACGACCCCTTCCTTAAATGCATTCCATTCCGGAAGCAAAGCCATGCACATGCCCAATGCAAACAGCACTCCGCTGACAGTGCCAATTACCAAAGCAATAAAACTACTTTTTTTCATTGTAAATCCCCTTTCATTAAACCGACACTTGTTTTTTTATTGCGCTTATATTATAATATCTTAAAGGTTTTAAAACAACCATCAACTTTGCAACAAGTGTTGGAATAATGGAGAGCAAGATGAACGTAAAAAACAATAAGCGTCGAAGAGAGTCTCGTGAAAAAATAGAAAAGGCTTTTATAGAGCTGTTACAAAAGCACGAAATTAAAGATATAACCGTTTCGGATATCATTGCAGGTGCAAAGCTTAACCGCAGCACCTTTTATGCAAATTACATTGATATTTTTGACCTTGCTGACAAAACAAGGGAAACGCTTGAAAATGAATTCAGCAATCTGTTTGCGGATTACGATTATTTTAATGAGCGCAACGGGGCGTTGAAGATGTTTACACACATTAAAGAAAATCAACTTTTTTATAAGACGTACTTTAAATTATGCTACGATGAGAAGCATCTTATATCCATTTGTGATCCCAAACGGGCAGAAAAAGAAAACGTTGCTGATAATCTTAAGTACCATATTGAATTTTTCCGAAACGGATTGAATGCCATTATCAAGCTGTGGCTTGCAGGCAATTGTAAAGAGTCGCCGGAGGAAATGGCTGAAGTCTTGAAGCAAGAATATAGAGGAAGATAAAAATTGCGCAAAGCCCAAATTTTTTATGCACCACCGAGACCAAAGCCGAAAAAAACGGACTTATTAGGTGAAAGCGCTTTTAAGGAGGTGGACAACATAGAAGACCTGAGAATAATAGAGCTGTTTTTTGAGAGAAACGAGCAAGCCGTAAAGGAAACGGAAACGAAATACGGCAAGCTGTGCCACGGCATAGCCTACAATATCCTGGGCAACAGGGAAGATGCGGAGGAATGCGTAAACGACAGCTATACCGCAGTATGGAACGCTATTCCGCCCACAAGGCCAAACAGTCTTGTGGCCTTTGTTTGCAAAATCACAAGGAATATATCCTTGAAACGGCTGGAGTTTTTAATGCGTGAAAAGCGCCGTGCCGCTGTTCTGCCCTTGACGGAGTTTGAGGAGCTTTTGCCCGACGAGCGATACGCCCCCGATGCAAAGGACGAGGACGTAGGCAAGCTGATAAGCGCATTTTTACGGACGCAAAAAGCGGATGCACGCAAGGTTTTTATAAGGCGTTACTTTTTATTTGAGCCTGTAAAGGACATTGCAAAGCGTTACTCATTTACGGAAAGCAAGGTTAAAAATATGTTGCTTCGCACCCGAAACAAGCTTAAAGACTATTTGATTAAGGAGGGTGTTGAAATATGAAAATACCGAAAATTTCAAAAGCTATGGAGCATATAGACGAAGAGCTTATTACCGAAGCCATCGGCGAGGACAAAAAGGCACAAAGCAGACCTCTGTTTAAATGGGGCGCTGTTGCGGCTTGTCTTGCCTTGCTTATAGTGGCAGGTAGTATTGCCATTCCCCTACTGATGAAAAACAAGGCAAATACCGATGACGGGCTGTACAAAAACTTTGCTGTACGCATAGAAACCTCTTCCATTCTGTGGCCTTGGGAAGACCTGACCGTATATGAAAAGTACACGGAGACGGAGATTGACGGAGTTAAATACCTAAGCCGAGGAAGCGAAGTAACGGAAGCTTTGGTGGGTGAAAGCCTTGGCGTTCAGGTCATTGCGGGATTTGATGGAATTACTGACAAGAAATATACCGCCGAAGCTGAAGCATTTTTGCTGAAAAACATAGCAAAAAGTCAGTTTATTGCGGTAAAGCTTGACGGCAGCTACTATGTTTTTAAAAACGACAAATATGCGCCGCCCCAAACCTTGGGCGAGCTTTTTGAGGAAGTACCCCTTGAGATGCTGGTTGAACTGAAGCGTTTTTCCGAAAACGGTGACGGACCTGACAGTGACTACTTTACGCTTAACGACGACGGATATCTTTGGCAACTTTTAGCGGAGTGTGGCAATGCACCCTGTGTTAAAGACGAGCTGTTGTTGGAAAACAGACGTGACTATATAAGCTTTACCGTAAGCAGTGAAGCCATCGGCGTTTACAAAAAAGTGCTGTATATAACGGCAGACGGCTATTTTTGGACCAACGCCTTTGACTATGGCTACACCTACAACATAGGCAAGGATGCGGCGGAAAGGATTATAAAATACGCAAAGGAAAACAGCAAAAAGGCAGAGTACGAGCCTTATTTGAACAGCATTATCGGTACGGTGGTTGAGATAGGCGACGGATATATCATCATTGATGACACGGTTTTGTATAACGACCCCGATAACGGAAAGCGCTACAGAGTATTAACAGACGACCTGCGCATATCCCGTTATATAGATAAAGGCGTAATAACAAAGGGGCATACCGTAGGGCTTGACTACAAAGGCAAGATAGACAAGGATAACACGGTAGGCTCTCCTCTATCGATTTACAGAGTGCACATCCAAGCAAACGGAGATGCGGTTATACCGGAATAAATACCCCAGATAATCACCCCAGATAAAAATTAGGCGTTACAAAAAAGTAACGCCTTTTCTATTGACAAACACAATACTTCGTGTTATGATGTATTATGCAAAGGGAGGTATCACATGGATATACAAATGAAGCGAGGGCTTTTGGACGTATGCGTATTAGCCGCAATAAAAAACGAAGCATCTTACGGTTATCAGATAATTAAGGATTTAAAGCCGTATATAGAACTGTCGGAGTCTACCCTTTACACCGTTTTAAAGCGGCTTGAGGGCGCAAAAATGCTTTCCGTCCGCACTGCAGAGCACGGAGGCAGACTTAGAAAGTATTACTTTATTACCATGGCAGGGCTTGAACGTATTGAGGCCTTTAAGAGTGAATGGAAGGAAATTATGGCAATATACAGCTTTGTAAACAGGGAGGAGGCGCAAAATGGATAAGCGCGAATTTATTGAAAAGCTTTGCCTAAATCTTACGGGACTGCCTTTTCTTGAAACGGAGGAAAGGGTAAATTTTTACCGTGAAATGATAGACGACCGAATAGAAGAAGGCTTGACCGAGGAAGAGGCGGTAGCTGAGGTAGGAAATCCCGAAGATATAGCGGCGCAAATTATTGCGGAATACAAAGCAACCAAGGAAGAACCCGTTGGGGAAGAAGAAAGTGCGAAAAATATTGAAGAATACCACACACCCACAGAACAACAAACCGTGAAAGCTGAATATTTCAAACGCAAGCTCGCCCCATGGGAGATAGCGCTTTTGGTTTTAGGCTCTCCCGTCTGGTTATCCCTGCTTTTAGCGGCTTTTGCTGTGGCAATTTCGTTATATGCGGCGGCGTGGTCAGTAATTATATCTTTATGGGCATCGGCAGTTGCGGCGGCAGGAACTGCTGTAGGCGCAGTCATATCCGGTATTAGATTTGCATGCATCGGCGATCTTGCCGCAGGGCTGTGTATGCTTGGCGGCGCTTTGGTATGTGCCGGACTTTCAATACTGCTGTTTTTGCTTTCCGATTACGTAAGCCGCCAGGCCGTATTGCTGACAAAGAAATGTGCCCTTGCCGTTAAAGAAAAGATTGCAAAAAGGAGGGCAAAATAATGAAAAGGCTGATTATTGTTGCGGTTTCCCTTGTTATAGTAGGCGCTGTTTTATTTGTAGGTGCTTTTGCGGCTTTGGATTTTGACTTTTCTAAGCTTAACACCGTAAAATACACAAGCAACACCCACACACCCGAAGGTGATTTTGATAAGATTTACATTAAATCCAATACCGCCGATGTGGAGCTTTTACCCGCGAAAGACGGTAAGTGCAAAGTGGTTTGCCAAGAAAAAGAAGCGGAAGCCCATAAGGTGTGGGTTGAAAACGGAACCCTTAGAATTGAAGTAAGCAAAGCAAAATGGTACAACAAAATAAGCTTTATCAGCATAGGTACCGAAAAAATAAGCGTTTATCTGCCTGAAGCTGAATATGCTTCCCTTACCGTAATTACAGACACGGGCGATATAAGCTTACCGAAAACCTTTATCTTTGCTACGGTAAAGCTTGAAAGTGATACAGGCGATATAAGCTGTTCCGTGGCATCCGAAAATCTCGTTATAAAGACTGATACAGGCGACGTAAAGCTTAGCGGTGATGCAGGCAAAATTCACATTGAAACCGACACAGGCGATATTACCTTGAACGGTGTATTGGGTATAAGCTTAGAGTTTGAAAGCGATACGGGAGACGTGTTGTTGAAAAACAGCATCTTAGAGGGCAAGCTTGAAGCGGAAACAAACACAGGTGATATAGAATTTGACCGCTTTGACGCCAAGGAAATATTTGTAGAAACGGATACGGGAGACGTTGAAGGCAGCCTGCTTAGCCATAAGATATTCTTTGTTGAAACGGACACGGGCGACGTAGACGTGCCTAAATCCGTAAGCGGCGGCAGATGCGAGATTGAAACCGACACCGGTGACGTGGAGATAAGAATAAACAAATAAAGGGCTCAATATAATTGCAATAATTTGCGGCAGGAAGCTAATCACTTCCTGCCGCTTGCTTTTTTCTTAGTTTTATTCCGCTTCTGTAAAGAAGCCGTCTATAAGCTTTGCATCGTACTTAAGCACCTGTGCGGCGTCAAGACTGTTTGCCGTGCCGTCGCCGTTTACGTCGGCACAGACAAGTGCGTCGCCTTCAATGGTTATAAGCTTTGCATCGTGCTTAAGGGTCTGTGCAGCATCAAGGCTGTTAATATCGCCGTCGCCGTTTACGTCTCCGTAGGTAACAGGCTCTGTTTCTGTAGAGCTTTCAGCGTCGGAGCTATCCTCGGTATCAATGTCCTCGGAGAATTCTTCAGAGGAAGGTTCTTCTGTGCTAATGTCCTCGG
>JAZSIW010000078.1:0-6429 GCA_045534025.1 Eubacteriales bacterium
AGATACTCAAGACTTGTAGCCTTTTCAATACCGTCAAGGCTGTCTATGCCGGAATAACCGAGGGAGAGATACTTAATCTTGTCAATGTTGGGTATCTGGTCGACGCTTGTAAGGTCAACCATATCGTTAGCGGTCTTAAACTGTTCAAGGCTTACATAGGGCAGGTAAGCAGGGTTCAGTTCATCACTATAGCCGTACATAGAGTACATTTGGTAATAGTACTGATAATAAGAGTACATATTTCTTGTGGGGTAGCCGCTAAGCTGAAGCACTTCTATGTTGCTGAAAAGTTCAAGGTCGCTTATGCTGTTAAATGGAAAGAATACAACCAAGTGGTCAGGCACAACAACTTCTTCCTCTTCCGCGTCTTCGTGTGTTTTTTCTTCCTCTGGAAGGTCGGTAAGGTAGTTTTGGGTTATATAATACTCCGTAAATTCGGGAGTACCCAAAATAACTGCAGGGTAGTAGGGACCGTTGCCTTCAAAATCTTTGTCAAGCTCACTACGGTCTTCGTAAACGGTATAGATGAAGGAAGTGTATTTACTAAGCATTTCTTTATTAAGGTCTTTTGCCTCAATAATCTTACCGGTTTTGTCGGATAATGCCTTTGCCAACACCTTCTTGAATTCGTTGCTTTTGTGAGCTTCAATGGCTTCTTTGTTTATCCTTATTTCTTTGTATAGTTCTAACTCAAACTTAAAATCTGTATTTGCTCCTGCGATTATATAGCCCGCAAGTCGCTTTGCTTCTTCTTGGTCCTCTTCAAAAGATGGGCTGGAAATTATAACGCTGTCGCCGATGATTTTTTCTTCGACGGTAGGTTGAGAAATAAGCTCATCCCCAAGGTAGATAGCAAGATAGTTTTCTCCGTTCGTTTTTTTAGAAATTACATCAGTGATTTCTCCGAAAAGCTTTGCACCTTCCTCGGTAAGCTTAAGCTGAACCACGGGGGTGTAGGTAAATCCATCTTCGCTGGTGAAAGTAAAAAATGCTTCTTCAACGGAGCTGTGATCCATAACAACTTCGCCACCGTTGTCTTTGAAATTTAAGGTCTTACCTTTACTCTCTCCCAAGCAAGCAACAACATATTCTTTTATCGCATTTGCGGAGGGGGCGATGTCGTTACCGAAAAGCTCCTCCTCGAAGTTTGTACCGATATACAGCAGGTCTTCATCAACAGTTTCCATAGTCAGCCCCGTAATGCCTAATATGGTTTTAGCTGTATAGAAATCATCTTCATTCAAAGGCTTGCCGTCGGGCGAAACTATATTAAACAAATAGTTGTAGTCATATCCGGTGTAATCTATATACTTTAGATCCGTTGTAACGGCGTTTGCTTCTGACTCCTCTTCGCTCCCGCTTTCCCCGTCGCTTGAATTGGTTATGCCGGGGATTGATTCAGTATTATCTTTGTCATTACTTTCATTGTTGCCACAGGCGGTTAAGCAGGCAGCAAACAAGGCGAAACACAAAATAAACGCAAGAACTCTGTAGAATTGCTTCATAATATAAACCTCCATAACATAATGATGGCTGTTTTTTGTTACCCGAAACGTTTTTTTGGCACAATAAGATTAACGGCGCGCATATGGTTTTGCACCGTCACTTCCTTCGGCGCTTCAAGTTTCTCTCCGTCTACGGTAAAACACGGTGCTTTGTCAAACAGCATGTTAACCTTGGAAGCGTGACAAAGCTTTATACAACCGCAATTTAGGTTGTTGGAAAGTATCGCCGTTATAAGCTCTGCCGACTCTTTTATGTTTGCAGGCTTTTTGACAAGCATAAGCTCAAAACTGCCGTCGTTAAAGTTTACCGCCTCCTTGGCAAGCTTTACGATACCGCCCACCGAGGTGGTATTGCTTACGGAAGCGTATATAAAGTCACCCTCTATGCGCTTGCCGTCAAAAACAGCTTTAAGGTGAAAGGGTTTGATTTTTGCCAAATACTTAGAGCCTTCCAATATATACGCAAAATGTCCGAGGGAGTTTTTAAGCCTTTGGGGTGCAGAATAGGAAGCGCCCGTAAATGCGCCCGTTGCCAATATGTAGGAAAAGTATTTTCCGTTTATACTGCCAAGGTCGTGGGGTACGACCTTGCCGTTTATAATGCCAAGAGCGGCAAGTTTAGGGTTGCGGGAGATGTTCATGTTGGTAGCAAAGTCGTTGGTGCTACCCATGGGAATATAGCCAACAGGTGTTTCCGCCCCGCTTGCGTATACGCCGCCAAGCACTTCGCTTAATGTGCCGTCACCGCCGCAGCATACCACAAGGTCATAGCCTGCTGCTTCCGATTTTACATATTCTGCAGTTCCGTGGCGTTTGGTTGGATACACCGTAACTTTGTAATTTGCACCGCTGAATATTGCAACAAGGTCAAACAGTACCTTTTTCGCCATGCATTTGCCGGCCTTGGGGTTTGCTACAAGTAACAGCTTTTTCATAATAAAAACACACTCCAAATCATAGCTCGTCGGGCTTTTTAATGCCCTTTTCGGTAATAAATGCAGTTATAAGCTCTGCCGGGGTAACATCAAAGGCGGGATTATAAATGTTTGCTTTTCCCGTAACCAGGCTTTTCTTGTACCAAAGAGAGCGTATCTCCTCGTCGCTTCTCTGTTCTATGACTATATCTTTGCCTGTTTTTGTGTCAAAATCTATAGTAGAGTATGGGGCGCATACATAAAACGGTATAGCAAAATGTTTTGCAAGTATTGCAAGCATATAGGTGCCTATCTTGTTTGCCGCATCGCCGTTTGCGGCAACACGGTCACAGCCTGTAAATATTGCGTTTATTTTCCCCTGCGCCAGGACGGATGCCGCCATATTGTCGCAGATAAGGGTCGTGTCTATGCCGTTTTCTGTCAGTTCGTAGGAGGTAAGCCTTGCTCCCTGCAAAAGGGGACGGGTTTCCAAGGAATAAACCGATATATGTTTTCCGCTTTCTGCTGCCACATATACGGGCGCAAGCGCCGTCCCGTATTCCACAGCCGCCAGCGCACCTGCGTTGCATACGGTCATAACAACGTCTCTGTCTTTCAAAAGGGCGGAACCGTAGCTACCTATGGCTTTGCAAACGGCAACGTCCTGCTCTTCCATATCCTTTGCTTTTGCTTTTAAGGCTTCTTTAATGGCTGTAACGCCTCTCCCCGTGTGGGCTTTGGCACAAAAAAGCATCTCCTCTAAAGCCCATGATAAATTACGGGCGGTGGGGCGTGTTGCGTTCAGGGTGTCCGCATCCGCCTTAAGCTCTTTAAAAAACTCCTCTTCGTTTTCCGTCACGTATCTTGCTGCCAGGCAGTAAAGACCCGCGGCAGCGGCAACACCTATGGCAGGTGCCCCTCTCACACGCAGTTTCTTTATTGCCTCGCATATCTCATTAATTTCGCTAAGCCTTAAAAGCTTAAGCTCAGCCGGCAACAGCGTTTGGTCTATTATAACAAGCTCTGCCGTCTCCGTATCAAGCGTTACGGTACGGGGCAATCCGTTTTCATTTAACATCTCTTTATTATTTCGCTGACCAGGCCGCCCAGCACTAAACTGCGCTGTCTGCCTGTTTCAGCAACTTCCTCCATTGTAAGCTTGTTGCCTGTTATACCTGCAGCCATATTGGTTATAAGGGAAAGCGTAAGTACTTTAAGTCCGCAATGAACTGCGGCAATAACTTCGGGCACGGTGGACATACCAACGGCATCGGCACCTAAAATTCTAAACGCACGTATTTCTGCAGGTGTTTCGTAGGAAGGACCTGTGCAGGCGATGTATACGCCCTTTTTAAGCTCTATACCCAAGTCAGCGGCGCATTTTTCCGCGATCGCCCTAAGCTCGGGATTATATGCGTAGGTCATGTCGGGGAAACGCACACCAAGCTCGTCATCGTTAGGCCCCATAAGAGGATTGCGCGCCTGAAAGTTTATGTGATCTTCAACCAACATTATATCTCCCACTTTAAAGGAGGTGTTAATGCCACCTGTTGCGTTTGTAAGGAATATTTTGTCCGCCCCAAGCTTGCGAAGGACGCGGAGAGGGAAGACGGAATCAGCAGGGGAATGACCTTCGTAAAGATGCAGTCTTCCGTCCATACAAGCAACGTTCTTGCCTTCAACCGTGCCGAGAATAAGCCTGCCGTTATGGTAGGGTGCGGTGGAAACTCCAACCCCCGGAATATCACCGTAGGGGATTATCGCCTTTGCCTCAACACGGTCAGCAAAGCCCGCAAGCCCGCTGCCGAGCACCACTATAATTTCAGGCTTAAAACCGCCGGAAAGCTCGTTTATTTTGTTGCATGCTTCATTGTAGTTCATAATATCAACCTCCTAATTTGTCGGATATTCTTTTTGCGCGTGCCGCTGTTTCGAAACGTGCACGCTCTATATCTATCGTAGTGTATTCGCCTCGGTCGTAAAGAATTTTGCCGTTACACATTGTCATTACAACATCGGTACCTTGGGCGGAATACACAAGGTTGGCAGCCATGTTGTGAATCGGAGTGAGATAAGGCTTATCTATATCAAGTATGGCTATATCGGCTTTAAATCCTTCCTTAATCAAGCCGCAGTCCGTCCTGCCTTGAGAAAGTGCTCCTGCTCTGGTAGCGGCATAAAGTGCCTGTGCAGGCGTTATCAGGGTGGGGTCACTGGTCAGCGCCTTGTTCATTGTAGCATAAAGCTTAAGCTCTTCAAACAAATTAAGGTTGTTGTTGCTTGCCGCACCGTCCGTACCCAAGCCTACGTTAACACCTGCTTTAAGCATAGATGCTACGTCCGCAAATCCGCTTGCCAGCTTAAGGTTGCTTATGGGATTGTTGGCAACGGTTACGCCCTTCCTTGCCAGAATATCAAAATCATTGTCTTCTAAATGGACGCAGTGTGCGGCGGTACAAGGAACATCAAAAGCACCAAGGCTTTCAAAATAAGCTGCAGGCGTCATACCGTGTCTGCCTTTGCATTCCTCGTGTTCTGCCTTGGTCTCAGACATGTGAAGGTGCATATTCATACCGTATTGCTTTGCCATGTCTGCGGCGGCTTTTACAACGATGGGGTTGGTGGTGTATTCTGCATGTACAGCCATATCCAACTTGAACCTGCTGCTGTTTTTGATGTTTGTGTTACCAAGACATTCCATATACTCCTTGTATTCTCCGAGAGAGCAGATGTCCGTGTTGTCAAAGCATACAATTGCGTTGGAGGCGTTCATTTTAAGTCCGCTTTGCTCGTTTGCCTCGAATAAATAGGGAAGCTTAAAATACATTTCCGTGGAGCTGACACAGCCGAAACGCAAAAGCTCTGCCTGCGCTAAAAGGGTAGCGTGGTAAATATCCTCGCCTGTTATTTGCGCTTCAAAGGGGAATACCCTTGTGTTAAGCCAATCACTAAGTGCAAGGTTTTCGGCATAGCCTCTTAGCAATACCATCGGCAAATGGGTGTGGATGTTGTAGAATGCAGGTATTGCGGCAAGTCCTTTGCCATCCTTTACGGTGTCGTAGCTTGATTTCGGTTCTTGGGAAGATATATAATCTATTTTCTCATCCCTTACGCCCAAAAACATGCCGTCTTTTATCTCAAAGTTTTCATCTGCAAGGCTAATGTTTTTAAAAAGAATACTGCTCATATTATAAACTCCTTTCCAAAGTTACAAATATACATTATAAATTATACCACAACACCTGACGGTTTTCAAGATATATATTTGCCGTGTTTAATAAAATCGGTCGAAAACAAAAAAATACTTGAAATTGCGGAAGCGCTGTGGTATAATAACAATTAAGAAAATAGAATACTTGTATTCCTGCTTTTCATTAAAGTATGTAATAGGTTTTGAAAGGAAGTGTTTTTTAATATGAATAAGTATTTCTATGGCGTTTGGGTTGCCAGCGTTCTCAATTTGGATTTCCCCTCTAAACCCGGCATACCCGTTGCACAGATGAAGGAAGAGCTGGAGGATATTATAGCTACCTCCAAGAAGTCCGGTCTTAACGCTGTTCTTTTTCAGGTAAGACCTGCTTCCGATGCCTTGTATAAGTCCAAGCTTTTCCCCGTTTCCAAGTATCTCACCGGCGTTGAGGGCTCCGAGCTTCCCGAAGGCTTTGACCCTCTCGATTATATGGTTACCCGTTGCCATGAAGAGGGGCTCGAGCTTCACGCTTGGATCAACCCTTACCGTATAACCTTGGGCAGTGCAGATAAGCCTAATCAGGATCTTTCCGTACTTTCCGAAAAACATCCTGCAAGACTGCATCCCGAATGGGTTGTTGCATACCCCGACGGTAAGCTTTACTTCAACCCCGGTATTCAGGCAGTACGTGACCTTATAGTTGACGGCGTGCGTGAGGTTGTTGAGGGCTATGCGGTTGACGGCGTACATTTTGACGACTATTTCTACCCCTACCCGCTCCGTGTTGAGGTTGACGGCGTATCCACCGTTGTTCCCTATG
>JAZSIW010000145.1:0-6650 GCA_045534025.1 Eubacteriales bacterium
GCTTGTTGAAGCAAGCAGCGGAGTGCTGCGTAAAGAAGTTTTGGAGGGGAAATATGACTTTGCACTGGTCCCCCTGCCTGTAGACGAGTCGGTCTTGAATGTTAAGTTTTTGGAAGCAGATCGGCTGGTTTTGGCACTGCCAAACACTTTAGCGGAAGGTTTGCCTGCGGAAGAAATTGATTTTAAGGACTGTTTAAATTTACCCTTTGTTGCAATCAGCGAAGGACAGGATATGCGCATACTGTTTGATAAGCTGTGTGCCGCGGCAGGCTTTGTACCCCAAATTGCAGCCGAAGTAGTAGGACTTACCACCGCGTGGACAGTGGCAAAAGCAGGTGTAGGCGCTACCATTCTGCCGTGGCAATTTGTTAAGGAACACAAGGGTGACGGGCTTAGCTTTATAAAAATAAAAAATGCGGTTTATACAAGACAGCCGGTTATTGTTACACGGCGTGACCAATACGTTTCGGACGTCGCTGCCTACGCAATGGAACTGCTTACAAAATAACCGACCGACAATTGCGTTTTACTCAATGCGTAGAAAAACAACCAACCTTTCTTTTACGGAAAAGTCGGTTGTTTTTTGTTTCGGCAAAGTTACGTCAAAAACGAAGAGAGCAAAAAGGGGGGCGGTTATTCGTACTCTCCCTCGGTTAATGTAAGCAGCTCTTTTATCGCCTTGACGAGATGATAATGCTCGGGTGAGCTATTACCAAGTCTGTAAATTTTATCGTGCAGATTTAAAGTGCTGTTTGCGGCTACACCGTAAATGCGGTCTTTTTCCTCAATGGGGATTTGTGCCGAAGCGATAAGGTCAAATATACGCTTTATCGCATCGGAGTTGTCATGCACAAGATTATCCCCCGATACGATAAGCTGTATTGGGAAGCGTATATCGGCAGAAATTTTTATACTGTGGGTGTTATCAGCGGCACAGTAGCTTGTTTGCGCTTTGCAAGGAGCACCGCCCACGCTTACCGCAAGGCTTATATCCTTGTTGAACCCACGCAGCTTTATGCACCAATTCCTGCGTTTGGGGATAAGCGAAAGCTTGCCCTCCGGGGCGGAAACACTAAGCTTTGCGCCCTCGCCACAGCTAAGGCTTATCTTTGTGGTAACGTATTCGCCCTTTTGGTAGTCGCCGTATTCGCCTGCGTCTTCATACATTGTAAAGATGTTATCCCCGCCGGGGAACACCAAAAGCTCCACATCCTCACGGTTTATAAGCCTGTTATCTCCCTTGACGTGGGTATACATAGGCACTATTGCCCCTGCCCTTGCCAATACGGGATAACTGCTTATATCTCTGAACAGCTCTGTCTTCCTACCTTTTTTACTGCGGTAGTGAAGTCCCGTTTGAAAATCGAACCAATCCCCTGCGGGAAGCCATGCCTCTGCCCTGCCCTGCATATCAAGCTGACCGTTGGGCTCGGTTATAGGACACACCATAAGCTGAGAGCCAAACAGAAACTGACAGGGCACACTGTATGCGTCGCCGCACTTGGGATGGCTGTAGTACATAGGCTGAACCAAGGGAACAAGCTGTGTATGACACAGGTAATTCATTGTATATATGTAAGGGAACAGACTGTGGCGCAGTCTTAGCCACTTACCGATGGCTTCTTCAGCCTCTTTGCCGTATGCCCAAGCCTCCTTAAGCTGAAAACGGTTGCTTGTGCTGTGCAGGCGGTTTATGGGAGAAAAGACCCCAAGCTGTACCCATCTTACCGCCAGATTGTCGTCCCTGTAGCCGTGCATATGGCCGCCGATATCGTGGCTCCACCAGCAGTAGCCAATGTTGGATGCAGTTGCTGTAAAATAAGGCTGAAAACGCAAGGCGTCCCACGTAACACGGGTATCGCCGGAAAAGCCCACGGGATAACGCTGACTGCCCGCACCCGCAAAACGGGAGAAGAACATAGGGCGCTTGCCACCGCGGGATATATCCAGAATATGCAAATGATTAAGCATCCAAAGGGGGTCCAGCTTTTCCCTTGGGTCCTGAAGTACACCGTTTTTGTTGGGACTGTGTATCCACCAATAATCCGTGCCCTGTTGCCAGTCCATCCACCAAAAATCCACGCCGTCCTCCTCGTAAGGATGGTGCAGTATGTCAAAATAGTCAGCCATTGCCGTGGGGGACAGCACATTAAGGGGCACACGCTTGCCGCTTTTGGGGTCTATGCCTGCGGCTATGGCGGCTTTTTCGTACATCACCTCGTGACGGCGCACCCCCTGTGCAGGGTGCAAATTAAGGGCGGTGTGTAAATTCAACACCTTTAAGTGCTTCAAAAACGCCTTATAATCGGGAAACAGCTCTGTATTCCAAGTGTAGCCCGTCCAACCGCTTTGGAAAAGCGTATCCTCTTCCTTTAACTCTTCGGGGATGTTTACAATATGCCAATCCATATCCACGACCGCCACGGAAAAAGGGATGTCCTCTGCCTTAAAGCGCTCCATAAGCCCTGTGTATTCTTCCGCCGTATATTTGTGATACCTGCTCCACCAATTGCCCAGAGCATAAGCCGGCAAAAGGGGCGGCGCACCCGTCAGACGCAGATAGTCCTTTACCGCACCTAAATAATCGTAGCCGTAGCCGAAAAAGTAAAGGTCTGTACTGTTTTCCGCCCTCAGCTCTATCCACCCGTCCTCACCAAGTACAAGGCTTTCGCTGTCCTCCAGCACGGAAAACCCCCAGCGAGAGCAAACGCCCCTGCCAAGGGGGATGCCGTCGTCGGTAACGTCAAGAGTCCTTGCCGTGCCGCCAAGGTCCTCAAAATCCTCGCCGTAATGCCAAGTGCTTGCAGGCTCCTCCAAAAGCTTTATGATTAGGGTATCGGCGCTGAAGGGCTGTCCTTCCTTATATTTAAGCACAAGGCTGTTTGTCTTTACGGTCAGCGTATCGCCTGCTTTGTCCACGGTATACTTAACTGCCGGAAAATCTCTGTAAAACACAGCTTGACTTGCCCTGTCCTCAAACTTGCCGCCAGGGGAAAACTCCAAACGGATAAGCCTGTCCGTAAGCAAGGTAAAGCGGTATGTATCGCCTGTAATTTGGTTTTCTTTTAAAGCTTTGGGGCGTGTTTCCCAATAAAAGCGCTTATCCATAGCTTGCTCCTTTATTTTAAGGATTCTATATATTCATCCGTTTCTTCGTGGCTTTTAAACACGTGTATGTTTATATCTTTGTAAAGTTGCAAAAGGCTTATTATCTGCGGTCTTTGTTGTGTGTAAAATTCCTTAACATAAGCCTCAAACTCCCCGTCGGGTTCCTGCTCCACCCACGGCATATCGGGCCTTGGAGTGCCCATCCTTGCCCTTATTCCTGCAAGGCAAAGCTCTGTGGGCAGGTCAAGGAAATACACCGCGTCGCAGTACTTAAGCCTGCGCTCCATAGTGCGGCCGTAGTTGCCGTCTATTATCCAAGCGTCTCCCGCAAGCACCTTCTCAAGGCGGCTGTCAAATACATCACTTGTTACCGTGGTTTTATCGCTGTTCCAAAACAGCAGATCCAAATGGCAAAGGGGAAGGCCCGTAACCCCGTGCAATTTCCGTGCAAAGGTGCTTTTTCCGCTGCCCGGACAACCTATTATAAGCGCCCTCATTCCGCAGTGTTTACAAGCTCGTCAAGGCTTTTGCGTTTTTTGGGACGCAAACCGTCATCCTTGGGGTAACCAAGGGTTATAACCAGGCGCACGGGGTGTTTAAGACCGCAAAGGCTGCGTATCTTTTCGTCGTCAAGCCAGCCTAGTATACAAGTACCAAGCCCCTGTGCCGTTGCTTCTGCCGTAATGTATGCGGAAAGGATGCCGATATCTATAGAGCGATAATCGTTACCCTTAAGCTTTGCGCCAAGGGCGGCGCTCTTTACGTAGGGCTGTTCCGATATAACAAGCAATACGGGCGCTTCCGTGGCAAATTTGTTTATGCCTACCCCTTGGGTTGCCTTTGCTACCAAGAAAGCTTTTTCGCCCTTGCAAACGGTTATAAGGTAGGGCTGACCGTTACAGGCAGAGGGGGCAAGAGCGGCGGCGTTTAATATGCTTTCAAGTTTTTCCGATTCTACTGCACGCTCACTGTCATAAGCCCGACAAGACTGACGGGTCTTGGCTATACTTAAAAAGTCCATTATTGTATCCTCCCGTTTTAATATACTATATTATAGCACATAAATTGCCTTTATAAAATAAAAATTTTCGGTAGCTATTTACTTTTTTGTATATTTAGTGTACCATATAGAAGGAAATGAGGTGTTTTTACATGAAAAAACTTATTATACGCCTGTTTGCCTTTATGCTTTGCGCATCAATGGCGCTTGTTTGTGCAAACGCGGTTGTGCCTAGCTATGAAGTTAGTCAGGAATACAAGGACGGAGGATACTATGACCGCCTTTTAGCCTACGAACTTACGGGCGACCCCAGATATGATGTGCTTTCCATCGCTCTTACCCAGCTTGGATATCACGAAGGGGACAGCGACGCCGATATGGACGGGCTTAATATAGACGGCGACCGCAACTTTGTGGAATATAACCGTCACTACGGACAGGTGGACAACAAAGAAGGCAACGGAGTAAGCTATGGCTACGCCTGGTGTGCAAGCTTTGTTACCTGGTGCTTACGTCAGGCAGGTGTGGGCTATACCCAAGCTATCAACAGTATAAGCTGCAGCGGTATGACCGATTGGTACATCAGGAATAAAATTTTCCATTTTTCCGAAGAGGGCTATATACCTCTGCCCGGTGATATTATAATGTTTTCACCCAACGACGACCCCAGCCACGTAGGCTTGGTGCTTGGTGTGCTTGACGACAAGGTTTACACCGTAGAAGGTAACAACGGTGGTATTGTAGGCATTCACAGCTATGACTTGACGGATGATTACATACTTGGCTACTGTGTGCCCAAGTACGGCAAAAGCGAAACAGTGATGGACTGCGAGCCTTTGCTTACAGGTAACATCAACAAGACAGGCGAGTTTATAGTTAATGCAAAGTCTCTTTACGTGCGCAGCGGCGCAAGCAATGACAGCGAGGCTTTAGGCACTCTCAGCAATCATGACAGCGTTATCGTAAGCGAACGCAAGGGCAACTGGGGAAAGATTGAATTTGAAGGTGCCGAGGGTTGGATATATATGCCCCACACTACCGACGCCGACTATATGGTCTACAGCCTTAAATATGAGCTGGGCGGCGGCGAAGGTAAGGAGTACCAACGTAAGCTTAAGGGCGGCAAATTTACCGTAACTGACGAAATACCCACCAGAAAGGGCTATGACTTTGTAGGTTGGACAGACGACAAGGATAGCAAAGAGCCCAACGTTAAGGCGGGTGACACGTACAGCGAAGACTTTGATATAACTCTTTACGCTATATGGAAAGAGGCGAAGTACACGGTTACCTTCTACGATGAGGACGGCACGGTTTTGCACAGCGAAGAGTGTGATTATAACGCATGGGTGCCCACCGTTGAAGAGCCCACTAAAGAAAGCGACGGCGAATACAAGTACGTTTTTGCAGGTTGGACGCCTGAGCTTGTACAGGTTGTTGTTAAGGATTTGGAATACACCGCAACCTACGAAAAGATAGCACTTACCGAAGAGGAAAAGGCCCAGCTTAACGCCTCTGCCGAAAGCGAAGACAAAAACGCAAACGATAATGATAATAAAGACAGCAGCATCCCCACCTATGTTTATATAATCATCGGTGCCTTACTTGTTGTTGCAGGTGTTTTGATAGTCTTTAAGAACAAAATATTTGGTAAAAAACAAAAGACTAAAATGGGTTACGGGTCTAATTGATAACAAAAGCCGCCTCGGCGGCTTTTCTTTATCTCTAAAGTCATGCACTTTTATGGTGGGTATATATATCAGTGCTTTATCACCAAACAATCTGCCATTGGGCATATTCATCACTTGTGGTTACATAGTACCGCTTAAGATTTCCGTCTGCATCAAAATCATGTACATACAAAAGAGGTGTTGCCGCTTGGCAACACCTCTTTTAATGTAAGGTTTTGACTTATTTAACTTCAACAGTTGCGCCGGCTTCTTCAAGCTGCTTCTTAACTGCTTCTGCGTCTTCCTTGGAAACGCCTTCTTTGATAGCCTTGGGAAGTGCATCAACGATGTCCTTAGCTTCCTTAAGACCAACACCTGCGAGGTCCTTAACAACCTTGATAACGCTGGTTCTCTTAGAGGTATCAGCAATACCGGTGATAACAACGTCAAATTCGATCTTCTCTTCAACGGGAGCTGCTGCTGCGCCGGGAGCTGCTGCAACTGCTACGGGAGCTGCGGATACGCCAAATTCTTCTTCAAGTGCCTTTACAAGGTCAGCAAGTTCAAGAATAGTAAGTTCTTTAACCATATCAATGATAGCTTGGGATTTCTCGTTCATTTTATTATCCTCCATATAAATATAAATAATTTTTAAGCAATAAATTTTTTATGCAGCGTAATTACTCTGCTGCGGGAGCTTCGGCAGCATCGCCGTCCTTGTCGATAATAGCCTGCAATACGTATGCGAAGCTGGAAAGAGAAGACTGCAAAGAGCCAAGCATTCTGCCGATAAGAATTTCCTTGGAAGGAATTTCTGCCAATGCCTTAACGCCTTCAGCGTCAAGTACGTTACCGTCACAATAACCTGCCTT
>JAZSIW010000123.1:0-21769 GCA_045534025.1 Eubacteriales bacterium
GGTAAGCTTAGCGCGGAAAGAAAACATCTTAGCGCCGCCCTCCTCCGCTATGCGGGAGGTACTGCCGCAATACCCAAGACAAATAATTGCCGAAAGTACAGCCACAATAACACCCTTTACACCTGTTACGATAGAGGGTAGAGCAGGCAAACCAAAGGCGGTTGCAAAGCCGTACAGATTAAGCAAGGCAGGCGCTACTGCCCCAAAGGCGGCGTAAGCCGCCACGGTATAGCCCTTGTAGTCTGTAAGCTCTCTACCAACGCGGTAAAAGCCTACGCCTATAAGAGCAAAGCCCAAAGCATCCAGCCCTACGGCGTCCATCGTCAAAAGCAAAAAGCCTAAAAAGCTAAGACCAAAACCCATTTACTGTTTCCTTTCACTGTCGGGTGTGCCGCCCATACAGCACTTTTTGTACTTTTTACCGCTGCCGCAGGGGCAGGGGTCGTTGGGGCCAACCTTTTCGTCCTTCTTCTTCACAACGGTGCGCTTGATAACAGGCTTTTCGCCGTTTGATACAGCGTTGCCCTTAAGCACCTCTTTTCTTTCCATAGGTGCCGCCTTGGGACGTACGGAAAGCAGTCTGCGTACGGTAGTCTCTCTTATATCCGCAATCATACGGTCAAACATATCGCCGCCTTCAAGACGGTACTCGGTTATAGGGTTCTTCTGGGCATAGCTAAGCAGACCTATACCGTCCTTTAGGTCATCCATTGCGTCTATATGAAGCATCCAATTGCGGTCAACGCTTTCAAGCAGAACAACCCTCTCCACCTCACGGAAGATATCCGGCGTAAACAGTTCTTCCTGGGCGGCATATCTCTCCTTGGTGCGTTCTACCAAGAAATCGTGCAGGTCCTCACGGGTAAGTGCGCCCAGCTCCTCTGCGCTGTAGCGGAAGTCCTCCTCGGTGCAAAGCAGCCCCATAAGCTCCTGACGCAAAGCGTCAAAGTTCCACTCATCGGCGATATCACCTTGAATATGCTTGTAAATTGCACCGTCCACAAAGTCACCGAACATATCGGTAATGGTTTCCCTAAGGTCCTTGCCGTCCAGAACGGAACGGCGCTGTTTATAAATAACCTCACGGTGCTGGTTCATAACGTCGTCGTACTCCAACACGTGCTTACGGCGTTCAAAGTTGTTGCCCTCAAGACGCATCTGTGCGTTTTCTATAGAGCCGGAGAGTATACGGGCGTCAATTGGCGTATCCTCGCCCACGCCAAGCCTTTGTACCAGATTGAACACACGCTCTGCACCGAAAAGGCGCATAAGGTCGTCCTGCAAGGACAGGAAGAAGCGGCTTTCACCGGGGTCGCCCTGTCTGCCCGCACGGCCGCGGAGCTGGTTATCTATACGGCGGCTTTCGTGACGTTCCGTACCAAGTATAAACAGACCGCCTGCTTCCCTTACTTTCTCCGCCTCCGCCTTGGTAATCTGCTCTGCCTCGGCGTTATACTGTGCATATTTCTCTCTTATCTCAATTATCTCTTCGTCGTCGGTAGCGGCAAAGCCCGTTGCTTCAAAAATCTTTGCATCGTCATAGCCCTCTTTTCTGAGGCGCTCCTTGGCGATATAGTCAGCGTTACCGCCCAGCATAATGTCCGTACCTCTGCCCGCCATGTTGGTGGAGATGGTAACGGCGCCGTACTTACCTGCCTGGGCAACTATCTCTGCCTCTTTATCGTGATACTTGGCGTTAAGCACGGTATGGGGGATGCCCGTCTTGGACAGGAGCTTGGAAAGCATTTCGCTCTTCTCAACGGAAACAGTACCCACAAGTACGGGCTGACCCTTTGCGTGACAAGCGGCTATCTGGTCAAGTATAGCCTTGTACTTGCCGTTTAAGGTGGTGTAAACCGCGTCGTTGCGGTCTTTACGTATCATGGGCTTGTTGGTGGGGATTTCCACCACGTCAAGCTTATATATGGAACGGAACTCCTCTTCCTCGGTAAGCGCCGTACCCGTCATGCCCGAAAGCTTGCCGTAAAGGCGGAAGAAGTTCTGGAAGGTGATGGTCGCCATGGTCTTGTTTTCACGCTCTATCTTAACGCCTTCCTTAGCCTCCAACGCCTGATGTAAGCCGTTGGAGTAACGTCTGCCGTGCATAACACGGCCCGTAAAGCTGTCAATAATAAGCACTTGACCGTCACGCACAAGATAATCCACGTCACGTTGCATTACGCCGCGGGCACGGATAGCGTTGTTAAGGTGGTGCATAAGAGCGTTGTGCTCGGGATCGCCTATGTTTTCCACACCAAAGTGCGCCTCTGCCTTACGCAGACCGTCACCGGTAAGCACGGCGGTGCGTGCCTTTTCGTCAACGATATAGTCAGCGCCCTCCACGTGCTCCTGGTCTTCCTTGGCATCTATCTCCTTTATGCGCTTAACTCTCAGCTTGCGCACAAACTCGTCTGCTTTTTCGTAAAGAGGGTCACTTGCGGCACCTGCGCCGCTGATGATAAGGGGCGTTCTTGCCTCGTCTATCAATATAGAGTCCACCTCGTCCACTATGGCAAAGGCGTGCCCACGCTGTACGGTACGCTCCTTATAAACCGCCATATTGTCACGGAGGTAGTCAAAACCCAGCTCGTTATTGGTGCCGTAGGTAATGTCGGCATTATATGCCGCCTGACGCTCTGCCGTTTTAAGGCCGTTAACTATAAGACCTACGGAAAGCCCCATAAAGCGAAAGATACTGCCCATCCACTCGCTGTCACGCTTTGCCAGATAGTCGTTAACGGTAACTATATGCACGCCCTTGCCGTTAAGAGCGTTAAGATATGCGGGCAGGGTAGCCATAAGGGTCTTACCTTCGCCCGTCTTCATTTCTGCAATTCTGCCCTGATGTATAACGATACCGCCTATAAGCTGTACCCTGTAGTGGCGCTTGCCCAACACACGGTCAGACGCCTCACGCACGGCGGCGAAGGCATCGGGCAGTATATCGTCAAGGGTCTCGCCTGCGGCAAGTCTATCCTTAAGCACCTGTGTCTGTGCGGTAAGGGTGCTGTCATCCATCGCCTTATATTTATCTGCAAGAGATTCTATTTTATCAACCAACGGTATTATTTTTTTAACCTGACGCTGGCTGTAAGTACCAAAAAGCTTTGTTACCAAGGACATAGTTAGCCCTCCCCTTATAATTAATCAGTTTATTATACTATAAATTTTTCCAAATTGAAAGTGTTTTGCAAAAAATATTTGCACAAAACGAAAAAAAGCGTTATAATGTAGTCTGTATATATTTGCAATAATACTGAGAGGCATAGATATGAAGAAAATAAACGTGGTTTTGCTTGAGCCGGAGATACCCCAAAACACAGGCAACATAGCCCGCACCTGCGCCGCTACCGACAGCGCACTGCACCTTATACGCCCCTTGGGCTTTGACGTGGACGATAAGCATCTTAAGCGTGCGGGGCTTGACTATTGGCAGTACTTGGATCTGCACTTCTACGACGGTTGGGCGGATTTTATAAAGCAACACGGGGATAAAGAGCTTTACTTTTTCTCCACCAAGGCACGCCGCTGTTATGCAGAGGCGGTGTATGGCCACGAAGTGTTTCTTATATTCGGCAAGGAGACCGCAGGCATACCCGAGGAGATACTTAAGGCCCACGAGGAAAGCTGTGTGCGCATCCCCATGTACGGCGACCTGCGCAGTCTTAACCTTTCCAACAGTGCGGCAATAGCCGTATACGAGGTGCTTAGACAAAAGGGCTTTGAGGGGCTTAACAGAGCAGGCAAGCTTTTCCCCGCAGAGGTCGATATTAACGGTGAGGTGGTATTTTGAGAACTATAAGCGCAATAGGAACGCCCCACGGCGTAGGTGCGGTATCTATGATACGGCTTACGGGCGACGATGTGTTTGCGGTAGTGGAAAAGGTTTTTTGCGCCAAAAGCAAGAACACCTCCCCACGCACCGCCATATACGGCAATTTTAAGGACGAACGCGGTTTTTTTGACGACGGTATTGTAATTCTTTACCCTGCACCTGCCTCTTATACAGGGGAAGATATGGCAGAGCTGATGTGCCACGGCGGCGTGCTTGCCACCACAAGACTGCTTAGCGCAACCCTTTCCGCAGGGGCGGTAATGGCAAGCGCAGGGGAGTTTACCCGCCGTGCCTTTATAAACGGCAAGCTTAGCCTTTCCCAGGCAGAGGCGGTGGGGCTTTTGATAGAGGCAAAGACGGACAGCTGTCTTGACATAGGCATAAAGCACCTTGGGGGCGCACTTACCAAAAGCATAAACGGGTGCAGTGACAAACTGCTTGCCATGGCGTCCTCCATGTACGCCTACATAGATTACCCCGAGGAGGACCTGACCGACCTTAGCCCCGATGAGCTTAAGGAGGGGCTTGAAGAAGTCCTTACAAAGCTTGACAGGCTTAAAAACAGCTACCGCTACGGCAAGGCGGTTACGGAAGGCGTAAAGTGCGCCATAGTAGGTTGCCCCAACACGGGCAAAAGCTCGGTGCTTAATATGCTTGCAGGCGAGGAACGTGCTATAGTCACCTCCATAGCAGGCACCACCCGTGATGTGGTGACGGAGACGGTGCGTCTGGGCGACGTGCTTCTTAAGCTTTCCGACACGGCAGGGCTTAGGGAAGGCGGCGGCGAGATAGAGCGTATAGGCATAAAACGCAGTATAGAAAGCCTTAAGAGCGCAGAACTGGTGCTGGCGGTATTTGACGGCTCCAAGCTCCAAAGCGAGGGCGACAACAGCGTTATAGAGTATATAGAGCAAGCGGGCAAGACCGCCGTTACCGTAGGTATAATAAACAAATCGGATAAGGGCAAAGCCCACAGCTACACCCTGCCCTTCAGACAGATAAGCCTTTCCGCCAAAAACGGAGACGGGATGGAAGAGCTTGAAGCGGCAGTAAACGAGCTTTACAGCAGCGGAATTGAGCGTGATGCAGGGGAGACCGTAACCAACGCCCGTCAGCACGCCGCAGTATGCCGTGCGGCGGAAAGCGTAAGCGCCGCCATAGCCGCCCTTGAGGCAGGCTATACACAGGACGTGGCAGGGCTTGACATAGAGGACGCCATAGCCGCCCTTGGCGAGCTGGACGGCAAGCGTGTAAACGAAGATATAGTTAACGAGATATTCTCCCGCTTTTGCGTGGGTAAATAAGGAGCAACAAATATGATTACATATAATGCCGAAGCTCTTGAGGTAGCGGTAATAGGCGCAGGACACGCAGGTATAGAGGCGGCCCTTGCCGCCGCACGTCTGGGTCACAAGACGGCCATATTCACCCTATCCCTTGACCTGGTGGGCAATATGCCCTACAACCCTTCCATAGAAGACACGGGCAAGGGGCACTTGGTATACGAGATTAACGCACTTGGCGGCGAGATGGGCAAGGCGGCAGATAAAGTAATGCTTCAAAGCCGTATGCTTAATCTTAGCAAAGGCCCTGCGGTACACAGCCTGCGTATGCAGTCCGACCGCCGCAGGTATCAGGACAATATGAAGCAGACCCTTGAAAACACGCCTAACCTTAAAGTGATACAGGCAGAGGTTACGGAGGTAAGGGCCGAGGACGGCAAGGTTACGGGTGTGGTAACCGCCTTCGGTGCGGTATACCCTGCTGAGACGGTTATAATCGCCACGGGCACCTCTCTGGGCGGCAGGATAATAGTGGGCGAGCACGCTTATGACTCCGGCCCCGACAATACCAAGGCGGCGGTGTCCCTATCCGACTCCCTTCGTGCCATAGGCGTACCTTTGCGCCGTTTTAAGACGGGCACTCCCGCACGTATACACAAGGACAGCATAGATTTTTCCGTGCTGGAGGAGCAAAAGGGGGACGAGCCGCCCACATACTTCTCGGTAGAGGGTGAAAAAAGCGCAGGGGGCTACTCCTGCCATATAACCTACACCAACGGGGAGACCCACAAGATAATAAGGGATAATCTGCACCGCAGTCCCCTTTTCGGCGGTATGATATCGGGTGTCGGCCCCCGCTACTGTCCCAGCATAGAGGACAAGGTGGTACGCTTTGCGGATAAGGAGCGCCACCAGATATTTATAGAGCCCATGGGCGAAAACACTAAGGAGATGTACCTGCAGGGGCTTTCCTCTTCCTTGCCCGAGGAGGTACAGCTTCAGCTTGTGCACAGTATTAAAGGGCTTGAAAAGGCGGAGTTTATGCGCACCGCCTACGCTATAGAGTACGACTGCACCGACCCTACGGAGCTTAAGGCAAGTCTTGAATTTAAAAAGATAGAGGGGCTTTTCGGCGCAGGTCAGTTTAACGGAAGCAGCGGCTACGAGGAGGCGGCGGCACAGGGGCTTATTGCAGGCATCAACGCCGCACTTAAACTTGAGGGGAGAGAGCCCCTTATCCTCAGCCGCGGGGAAAGCTATATAGGCACCCTTATTGACGATTTGGTTACCAAGGGCACAAACGAGCCCTACCGTATGATGACCTCCAGAAGCGAGTACCGTCTGCTTCTCAGGCAGGACAACGCCGAGGACAGGCTTATAGAAAAAGGCAGAGCCGTTGGCTTGGTAGGTGACGGACAGTATAACCGCTACCTTGCCGACAAGGCGGCGATAGAAGCGGAGATAGAACGCCTTAAGGGCGAATCTTTGCCCAAGACCGAAGCGCTGGACGAACTGCTTACATCGGCAGGCTTCCCCCTTACGGTGGGCGGCATACGCAAAGGGGAGCTTCTTAAGCGTCCCGGCATAACCATAGCCGATATATACCGTCTGGAGGGAAACGTAAATCCCCCCGAAAGACGTATCGCCATGCGTGTGGAAACAGAGATACGTTACGCAGGCTATATAGAGAAGCAAAGACGTGAGGTGGAGAAGCTTGCAGGTCTTGAAAGCAAGCGTCTGCCCCCCGACATAGATTACAGCAAAATAAAGGGCATACGCATAGAAGCGGCGCAAAAGCTTGAAAAACTGCGTCCCGAAAGCATCGGCCACGCCGCACGTATATCGGGCATAAGCCCTGCAGATATAAGCGTGTTGCTTATCTACCTGTCCCAAGGAGGAGGCAAGAAGGAATGAGTCTGAAGGAGCTTACAAAAACCTATGCACCCATGGAGCTTGATGAGATATGTCTTAGCAAGCTTGAGGTCATAGGCATCAGACTGCAAAGCGAAAACAAAAAATATAACCTGACAGCCCTTACCGCCGACGAGGATATAGCAGTACTGCATTTTGCGGACTGCCTACAGCTTGTTAAGACCGTGGATTTTGCAGGCAAGACCGTGGTGGACGTAGGCTGCGGCGGCGGGTTTCCCTCCCTTGTAATAGGGGCGGCAGAGCCGAGCGCTAAGGTGCACGCCCTTGACAGCACCGCCAAAAAGTTAGGCTTTGTGGCAGAGACGGCAGCCCTTGCAGGGATGGATAACATCAGCACCTTGGTGGGCAGAGCGGAAGAGCTTGTGACCGACCGCAGAGAAAGCTTTGACATAGCCGTGTCCCGCGGGGTGTCCCGCCTTAACATACTTGCCGAGCTGTGCCTGCCCTACGTGAAGGTAGGCGGTCTGTTTGCGGCAATGAAGGGCGCAGGCGGTGCCGAGGAAGCGGCAGAGGCGGAAAAGGGCATTGCCCGTCTGGGCGGCAAGCTTCGTGAGATAATACCCGCACCTGTAAAGGGCGGCGAGGACCACTGCGTTGTTATAATAGAAAAACTGCGCTCCACACCCAGGGAGTACCCCCGTCAGTACAACAAAATAAAAAAGAACCCCCTATAAAAGAGGTACAGAAAGTGGCAAACAAGGCCTATCTTGAAATAACAAATATATGCAACCTGCGCTGCGGCTTCTGTCATGGTACAAGGCGTGCGCCCGCCTTTATTACGGAAGCGCAGTTCACCCTTGCCGCAAGCCGTCTGCGCCCCTTTTGCGACTATTTGTATTTCCACCTGATGGGCGAGCCGCTGTTACACCCCCTACTGCCCCGCTTTTTTGATATTGCGGCAGACCTTGGCTTTAAGGTAATAATAACCACCAACGGCACACTGCTTGCGGAAAAACAGGACATACTGCTTGGCGCAAAATCCTTGCACAAGGTAAGCGTGTCCCTCCACGCCTATGAGTCCAATACGTTGCCCTACCCCTTGGAGGAGTATTTGGAAAACGTGTTTGACTTTTGCCACACAGCGGCGGAAAAGGGCATAATCTCCGTTATGCGTCTGTGGAATATAGGCGGAAAGGAAGCCTTAAACGAGCAGATCGTGAAGGAGATACAGCACCGTTTTGGAAGCGAGTGGGAAAAGCGCTTCAGCGGTCAGCGCATAAGAGAGCGCTTATATTTGGAATGGGGCGAGCTGTTTGAGTGGCCCGACCTGTCTCTTCCCGCCTTGGGCAACCGCCACGGTTGTTACGGTCTGCGTGACCAGATAGGTGTGCTGTGTGACGGCACCGTGGTGCCCTGCTGTCTTGATGCGGAGGGTGCGGCGGCGCTGGGCAATATTTTCACGCAGGGACTTGAGGAGATACTCTCATCCCCAAAAGCACTTGCCATAAAAGAGGGCTTTATAAAGCACAGGATAACCGAGCCGCTGTGTATGCGTTGCGGTTTTGCCCACTCTAAATTCAGCCTCTCGCTTTAAAACCATCGCATTTACCGCAGGTAAATATATCGCGCCCACGGGCATATCGCGCCGCAGGTATATCGCGCGGCGAAGCCGCATATCGCCAACAACGTTCCCAAAGATAAAAGACGGCACTTCACGCATAAGCGTATTGTTTACAACGTAGGGCGGCGGTTTACTGCCGCCGTTACCTTACAACAAAAATCAAACGACAGGATTTGTAACGTTCACATCTCCTGCCGTTTTGTTTTATATTGCCGTTTTACCTCGGGTCGTCGAAGGCGCACCCCCACGGTGCAAGGCGTTTTGTATATACGCCGAAGGTTGCGTTTTATCTTCTTGTTTTGTTACCCGTTTTATCTATTTTTTACCGCTCATTTTCTTGTTGGCGGAAAATATCTTTTTTACGCCAAAGCCCAAAAATAGCGCACCGATAGCCGCCACGCCCCACAAAAGCAAATTTTCGGGCCAGAAACCGTCCGTTGCGAAGAAAACGCCTGCGCCAAATATTAAAACGCCAAGGAACACAAGAATTTTGCCTCCGCTTTTTGACAGGGAAATTGCCTTTGTTTCGTGCTTTTCTTTTAGCGCGTTAAGCTTTTCTTCGGGGTTAAAGCCGGGGGCTAACCGGTGCAGCTTTTCGTACAAACGTTTAAGCTCTGCGGTGTTCTTTTCAAAATCTACTATGCCTAAATTCTTTTCTACCTTGCTCTCTTCGCGGGCTACGAAAAGAAGCACAATTTTAGTTTTGTAAGCATTATTGGTAAGCTTTTGCTCAATATTTGACAGCGTTACCATCATCTCGTTGTAAAGCGCATCAAAAAGCTCATATGTTTTAGCTTTATCGTCGGTAGTTGTCTTTATGCCGTTACTAACCGTAGTTTTTGTGTTATAAACGAAAGAACTGCCCTTCATAGCTACTATATCGCTGTAAATTTGCATAGCTATGGGGAATTGCTCGTCCGCTTTTTCGTTATCAAAATTATCGTCAATAACGCTTACGCTTTTATTAAGCACCTTGAAAGCCGCTTGTCTTTTGAACAAATCACCCTCCACAAGGCTTTGCTTAGCTTTGCCGTATGCGCTGTAAAAAATCGCCTCGATATTGGTGGGGTCTTCCTGTTCCACAAGATTGTAATACCTTTCAACCTCACTCCAATCCTCTTTGCTTTTAGCTCTACGCGCATTTTGAAGATACTTTTCAACAGTGGCAGAGTTATCAACGGTAACAACGCCCTTTACGTCCACAGTACCCTCTATCATCATCTTTTTCGCTTCCTCGGGGCTGTACTTTGTGCCGCAACTTTGACATACAAACATTCCGTCTGTTTTAACAAAGTCGTTACCCGAACACATCTCACATACCATAGCTTTCATTTTTCTACTTCCTTTCGTTAATTGTTTAGGAGCTTTTCTTCCTGTGATTATACACTCTTTCTTCCTGTTTGTCAATACTAAATAGGCAGTATAATTCCTATATAACCTTATTTGGAGGAAGAAAAATGCTTATAAGCAATCTTAGAGCTATGGGAAACAAACTTTACGTTATCAGAAAAAGATTGGGGATAACTCAGGCGGAAGCAGCAGAGAAATCCGGGATATCCGACCGCAGCTATGCGGATATAGAGCGTGGCACGGCAAATATGCGTGTACAAACGCTTTTGCAAATATGTAACGGACTTAAAATCACCCCAAATGATATACTTGTGGAAGCCTCTGACGAAGAGGTAAACGACAGCGAGCTTGCAGACCGTGTTTGCAGTCTGTCAAACGAGGATAAAAGAAAGTTGACAGAGCTTATAAATCTGCTGTTTTAAAAAACACGTTCAAAAATCAAACGGCAGGATTTGCGGTGAATGCACATCTCCTGCCGTTTCGTTTTATATGGTCTTTTTACCTCGGGTCGTCGAGGGCGCCGACCCCTACCGGTGGTATTTGTTACGTTTTTGCGTAGATTTTAGGCTTTATCTTATTGCCACATTTCGGCGGGAGTAGAACCCCCGCCCTACGACAATGCGCAAGGTTTTATGTAAAACCTCAAGGTCTGCGGTAGGGGTCGGCGCCCTCGACGACCCGTAACGCAACGCAAAGATAAAAGACAACTGTCCCGCACAAACGTAAAAAACATAACGTAGGGCGGCGGTTTGCTGCCGCCGTAACCTTACACAAAGAAGAAACGACAGGATTTGTGACGTCACATTTCCTGCCGTTTTGTTTTTCATTATTATAGGCATCGGCGGTAGGCTTTACCCTACTTCAAGCTGTATTTTTCGCTGTACTGCTTATACTGCATATCGAAGTCGCCGCCGCCACTCTTTGCACTGCGCAAGGTTTCGTGGATGTTCATGTGGTTTTGCGCTATTTCCAGCACACAGCCTGCCACGTTGGAGCAATGGTCGGAGGTGCGCTCCAAAGCCGCAAGCATATCCGTCCACACAAAGCCCACGTCGATGGTACATTTCTCCTGTTGCAGACGCTGTATATGGCGGCTGCGCAGGGTCTCCTTAAGCTTGTCAATAACCTGCTCCAGGGGCTCTACGGTGCTTGCCGCCTCCAGGTCGTTATTGATAAAAGCGTCAAGAGTTTTGTCAAGTATTTCTTCAACGGCAGAGAAAAGCACCTCAAGCTCTGCCTTTGCGTCGTCGCTGAAGCTTTGGCCCTTGTCACGTATCTCCTCGGCGGAGCAAACTATCTCCACTGCGTGGTCTGAAACACGCTCAAAGTCGCCGATTATCTTAAGCAGCTTTGCCGCCTCGGCACTGTCGCTGCCGCTTATGCGTCGGGTGCTTAATTTAACAAGGTACGTACCCAAAATATCCTCGTAATGGTCGGTTCTGTCCTCTTTCTCTCTGACCTTTGCCGCAAGCACATCGTCATAATTGCGGACAACGGAAAGGCTTTGCTTAAGTGCGTGGACAGCTACGCTTGCCATGTCGGAAGCAATGGTGTGGCAACGCTGAAGCGCCATGGGAGGGGTAGCAAGCAAACGCTCGTCCAAAAGCTCCACCGTGTCGGGGGTTTTGCCGTCGGGCACAAGGCGTATAACAAGCTTTTCCAAAAGCCCCGCCATGGGGAACAAAATCAAGGTGCAAAGCAAATTGAATATGGAATGTATTATAGCTATACTGAATGCAGTAGCGTTTTCCCCAAGTATTGCGGGATTTATTGTGGCTTTAACCGCCCAAAACGCCGTAAGCAGTATTGCCGTGCCCAGTATGTTAAAGCTTAGGTGAACAAACGCCGCACGCTTTGCGTTTTTGTTTGCGCCCACGGAGGAAAGCATTGCCGTAACGCAGGTACCGATGTTTTGACCCATTATAATGGGTATTGCCGCACCGTAGCTTACGCCGCCCGTAATTGCCAAGGTTTGAAGTATACCTACCGAAGCAGAGCTGGACTGGATTATGCCCGTGAGAACCGCGCCTGCCAAAGCACCCAGCAATGGGTTGGAAAACAGCACAAACAGCTGTTGGAAGGCAGGAACGTCTGCCAAGCCCTTAACCGCACCGGACATTATTTCCATACCGTACATAAGGGTGGCGAAGCCCAAAAGAATACTGCCCGTATCACGCTTTTTGCCGCCCTCTTTAGCGAGGAAGTACAAAAGCCCTATAATTGCAAGTACAGGGGTAAAGGAGCTGGGCTTAAACAGCTTTATTATCACGTTGCCACTTTCTATGCCCGTAAGGCTAAGTATCCAAGCGGTAACTGTGGTGCCGATATTTGCACCCATAATAACGTTTATAGCCTGCTTAAGGCTCATAATACCGCTGTTAACAAAGCCCACAACCATAACCGTGGTAGCGGAAGAACTTTGGATTACCGCAGTAACCCCAAGGCCCGTAAGAAGACCAGCAATGCGGTTGGTGGTAAGCTTACCCAAAAGCTCACGCAGTTTATGGCCTGCACGGCGTTCCAAGGCTTGTCCCATAACGTTCATACCAAAAAGGAACAACGCCAAGCCGCCTATCATTTCAAGTACATCAAAAAGGTCCATATAATATCTCCTTATCCATTTTACACATTACAATAAAATTGTTACACATGTGTTAATAAGCGGCAAAAATTTGTAGAAAAAAAGCGTAAAAATTAAAATTTGTTGACAAAGAACAAGAACTGTCATATAATTTAATACAGATAGCAAATTTTAGGAGGATAAAATTTATGATATGCAATAACTGCGGCAGATAATATCCCGACGGAGCTGCGTTTTGTTCGGAATGCGGCGCACCTACTCAGGTACAGACAAACGACGAAAGCACCATGTACGTAAACAATCAGCAGTAAGCCCCTGCGTATGCAAATGTTTCCGACGGCAACGGTCAGTATCCCAACGATATTCCCCAACAGCCCTACTACGGTGAGGCGCAACCCCAGCAACCCTACTACGGTGAGCAACAGCCCTATTACGGTGAAGCTCAGCAGCCCTATTACGGTGAGCAGCAACCCTACTACGGCTATGAACAACCTAAGAAAAGCAAGGCGAAGCTGTTTGCTATAGTCGGCGTTGCCGTTGTGCTTATCGCTGCGGCGGTGGTTTTGTTCTTTGTGCTTCGCGGCTCTTCCGTTACAGGCACCTGGAATTGTTCTATAGACATGGGCGCTGTGATGGAACAGCAATATGCGGACAACTCTATGTTTGATGGCTTTGATCCCGACCCTTTTAACATGAAAATAAATCTTGTTTTGGAAAAAGACGGTAGTTTTACCATGTCTGCGGACGAAGCTGCGTTTGAAAACGCCTTTGACCACTATATAGACCAATTGGGCGCACATTTAGAGAACTTGTACGGTCAAGCCGGACTTACCGAGGCGCTTAAGGCGAGTATGCCCGACCCCAAAACCGCAACAGCCTCCTTTAATACAAAGGGTACTTACACCGTTGATGACGACATAATTACTTTGCGCTCCGATAACGGCGATAAATCCAAGTTTAGAATAGATGGCGACAAGCTTATAGCAATTAATGATGACGGCAGCACTTATGAAGAAAGCGGCATGACTCTGACTTTTACAAAGAAATAATATTGTTCTGAGCTGTATCTTACATAAAACGGGTTTATAAGATCTTGAAGATGTCGAAAAACGGAGGGCTGAAAAATCGGCCCTTCATTTTTTGCTTAAAAGCCCTTGTATTTTCAAAGGTTTTGGGTTATACTGTATTGGAGTTTCAGCTTTTGCGTTTTTTAAGCAAAGATTAATTTTATTTACAGTTTTATTTAAGATACGGCGTTTATTATTTAGCCGTAACGTATACGGTCTTATTTAATGAAAGCGAGCGATCCATAATGTACGAAAATGACGAAAAAAACAACAACGAATTGATAAACACGGTGAATAGGGACGAAAGCACAAAGGCGGTTTTCAATACTGTTCCCGAAGAGGCTAATTGTGTGGAGGAGGGAACGGCGCATTATTCCGTGCCGCCCAGTGACAGATACACCTGTTATTCCGACGGCAGCAGCAGAAATTACAGCTCTTCGTATTCTCCTAACGGTGCGCCCTACGGCTACACACGCAGTACCACCGCACCAAAAGCGGAAAAGTCTGTTGTGGGGATAGTGCTTGTCTCTGTTGCGGTGACGGTGCTTATAGGTGCACTGGTGTGGTTTGTGGCTGTTTACGGGCCGAAGTTTTTGGGCTCTGTTAATGTTAACCAAAGCGATGACGAGGAAAGCCTTGCAGTTTCCGCAAGCGGTGTTGAAAAGCTTAACAATACGGAGTATGAGTCTATTCCGGAAGTTGTTACCATAAATCCCATGCCCGAGGAAGGCTATGACAGTTTGGTGGAGCTTTACAATAAATGCGCACCCAGCTGTGTAAGTATAATAAGCACGGTGGAATATTTCAACGGCTTTTACTCTCAGGAAGGGGTAAGTCTGGGCAGCGGTTTTGTGGTTGAAGGTACCGACCCCGAGACTAAGAAGTCGGCGTTTTACATTATTACAAATCATCATGTTATAGACGGCGCAAAAACCATAGATGTTAAGTTTTATGATGACAGCACCTACACAGCTACCCTTATAGGCTCTGATGAAATGACGGATATTGCGGTTTTGTCCATAGAAAAGACTGACCTTGTTCCTCTTAGGTTCGGCAACAGTGACGAGCTTAGGGTTGGTCAATGGGTAGTAGCTATAGGTACCCCTTCCGATGAGGAGTTTGCGGGTACCATGTCCTATGGCATAATATCCGGCGTTAACAGAGATTTACAGATAACCAACAGCTACGGCTCGGTTATTAAAACCATGACGGTAATACAGACCACCGCAACCCTTAACCCCGGCAACAGCGGCGGTCCGCTTATAGACATGACAGGTCAGGTTGTGGGTATAAACGCAATGAAGCTTTCGGAAAACTATGAAGGCATGGGCTTTGCACTGCCCGCTACTTCCGCAAAGAACATTATTAACAGCCTTATTGCTTTCGGTGAGGTTGTTGACAGGACCGACAGCTTTGTTGTTGGCTCTGCAAAGCTTGGTATTACGGGCGCAACCGTTACGGACGACATAAAGGATGACTACAGACTTGGTGACGACTGTCCCGATGGCGTGCTTGTAACCAACGTAAGTCGCGGCACTGCGGTTTACGAGGCGGGGCTTAGCATTTACGACGTTATTACCGAGTTTGACGGCAAGAAGATAGAAACCATTGAAGAGCTGCAGGAGGCAATTAAGGATGCCGGCGCAGGCAAAAGGGTCAACCTGACCTTCTACCGTCCCGGCAGGCTTAGAGAAGAAGGCTCTTATCACACCATAACCTTTGTTTTGGATTACGCAAACTAAATATAATATAAGGGACGTGGTTTTTGTTTATGAAGGCTATCGTTATACCCGATAAATTTAAAGGCACAATGGACGCCCGTACAGCGGGCGAGGCAATAAGAAAAGGCATAATTTCGGTTATGCCTTTTTGCTCTGTTTTAAAGCTTACCGCCGCAGACGGCGGCGACGGCACAACCGACGCTTACATAGATAACGTGGGCGGCGAAAAGCGCTTTGTTACCGTAACGGGTCCCAACGGACAGCCTGTGCATACCTACTTTGCAAAACTAAAGGACGGCACGGCGGTTATAGAAATGGCAAAGGCAAGCGGGCTTGCCGTAGCGGAGGAGGGGAGCACTCCTCTTCGCACCACCACATACGGCACCGGCGAGCTTATAAAGGCGGCCTTGGACGACGGATGCCGCAAGCTTATAATAGGCATTGGCGGCAGCGCCACCAACGATGGCGGTGTAGGCATGGCGGCGGCGCTTGGCGGCAGATTTTTGGATATAGACGGCAACAGCATAGAGCTTACGGGCGGCGGGCTTACAAGCCTTAATACCATAGACCTAAGCGGTCTGGACGGTCGCATTAAAGAAAGCGAGATACTTGTTGCCTGCGATGTGGATAATCCGCTTTGCGGCAAAGACGGCGCGGCAGAGACCTTCTCCCGTCAGAAGGGCGCAGATGAAGAAGCTGTTAAAGCGCTGGACAAAGGATTGCTTATGCTTTCCCGGGTGGCAAAGCGTTGCCGTATAGGCGATATGCTAAGCTTAAAAGGCGGCGGCGCCGCAGGCGGCTTGGGCGCAGGACTTTCGGTATTCTTGGGCGGCAAGCTTGTGGAGGGCGCACCTTTGCTTTTGGAAGCTTGCGGTTTTGAAAAGCATGCACTTGACGCCGACTTTATTATAACGGGCGAGGGTAGTTTGGATGCCCAAAGCCTGCACGGAAAACTGCCTGCCGCAGTGGCAGAGCGTGCCGTCGGCAAAAAAGTTGCGGTTATCGGCGGCAGAGTGTTGCTTACGGAAGAGGAAGCAGTGAACGCAGGCTTCTTCTGCGTAGAGGAAGCCAGCCCCAAAGGGCTTAGCATGGACGAAATAAAATTGCGTTGCGAAAAAGATTTGGAAGACGCTGCCGCAAGGGTGGCAAGGAGGTTTATGTGAGAGTAAGCCAAATTAAGGATGTAATTAAAAAGGGCGGTTTTGATGCCGCCTTTAAAGCTTTATATGCGGATGTTCCCGCAGGGAGGGAAAGGGCGCTTTCCCTATGTGCCGACTTTGCGGCGCGCTTTGGAGATATGGAAGATGCCGCGCTGTTTTCCGCACCGGGCAGGATGGAGCTTATAGGCAACCACACCGACCACAACGGCGGTCAGGCTGTGGGCGCGGCAATAGACAGGGACATTTTGGCGGTAGCCGCCCCCGTTGACGGCATAGTTAATATATACGAGGGCGAGACCCTTACCGAAGCCAGGCTTGATGAAATTGCGGAAAAAGGCAGCTCTGCCGCATTGGCGGCAGGTATGGCACGTCGCTTCGGCGGCGGTTTTTGCGCCTGTACCAACAGCCGCATTCCCGTAGGCAAGGGACTTTCCTCCTCGGCGGCCTTTGCCCTTTTGTGCGGCAAGATAGCGGACAGCTTTTACGGCAAGGGCGCAACGGAGATGGAGCTTGCCTTGGCGGCAAAGCTGACGGAAAACGAGGATTTCGGTAAAAAATGCGGCCTGCTTGATCAAATAAGCTGTGCTTTCGGCGGCACGGTGCATATAGATTTCGCTACTCCCGTACCCACCGTAAGCTCTGTGGTTTACAATGTGGGCGATATGGGCATATTTCTTGTGGATACAGGGGTAAGCCACGCAGGTGCGGACGGTAAATACGGACAGATAGCCGAGGATATGGAGTGCGCCGCCGCATATTTCGGTGCTTCTCGCTTGGCAGAAGTGCCCGCAGAGCTGTTTGCGGAAAAGAAGGAGAGAATGCGCCTTAAGCTTGGGGATAGGGTCTACAGACGTGCCCTGCATTTCTTTGACGAGAACAAGCGTGTTGGCTTTTTCTGCCGTCGTGCGGCGCTGGGACAGTTGCCCGTTTGTCTGTACGCCGTTAACGGAAGCGGTATTTCCTCACGCACCAACCTGTGCAATGTCCATGCCGAGGCTAACGAGGCAACGGAGGCGCTTAAGGACATAGCGGCGGCTATACGTATACATGGAGGCGGCTTTGGCGGCAGTATACAATGCTATGTACCCAAGGAAAAAACGGCACAGTTTACCGAAAAAATGGAAGCGCTTTTCGGCAAGGGCTGTGTTATCCCTGCCAAGATAAGAGCAGTAGGCGTTTGCAGACTTAATTATGAAGAAGCTTAAAGCATATACCCTGTTTTCCTCCTCCAAGGGGAACAGTACGTACATAAGCTACGGCAAGGACAGCTTTTTGATAGACGCAGGCGCTTCCATGAAGGGTATCTCCGCAGCGGTGGAGTCGCTGGGCGGCAGTCTTAAAGCCCTGCGTGGGATTTTTGTAAGCCACGAGCACGACGACCACACCAAGGGGCTTAAGGTTATTGCCAAAAATTGCGGTCTGCCTATCTATACCGACCCCAAGTGTATGAATATCATAAGTATGCACGCACCGGAAGCAGAGGAGTGGCTTGTACCCACCTTTGCAGGGGACGTGGTGCATATAGGGGACATAAAGGTAACGGTCTATCCCACACCCCATGACAGCGTGCGCAGCTTTTGCTATCGCATAGAGACGGCAGGCGGTAGCCTCGGCTATGCCACGGATATAGGGCATATAAGCGATGAGGTGCAGGATGCCGTCTTCGGCTGTGACAGCGTGCTTATAGAGTCAAACTATGACCCATATCTTTTGGAAAACGGGCCCTATCCTAAATTTTTAAAGGAGCGTATAGGCGGTGACAGAGGGCATCTTTCCAACGCCGCCTGTGCCTGTATTGCGCCGGTGCTTGCCCGTTGCGGCACACGCAGTATATGCCTTGCCCATCTCAGCGAGAACAATAACACCCCACGCCTTGCCTTTGACACCACCAAGGACCGGCTTAACGAATACGGCGTAAAGCTGTGCGGCGAGACCTTTGCAGGTGATTTGCGCTTGCAGGTGGCAGGGGCGGCGAAGATAACGGAGATAACAATATAAAAATCCCCCCCATGAAGCCTGTCGGCTTCTTGGGGACCCCGACAAAAAGGCTTTTCGGCACACGCCGAAAAGCCTTTTTGTATGTAACGTCGTTTTGAAAACGCCTGTATGTTTTATTTAAAAACCTTTAGAACTCAATAACGGTAGACGTATTCTTCATATTCCGGATTGTTACCGACATAGTAACGGCGTGTTTCGTATTCTTCTTTTATGGCGTAGCTTTCGTTATAGCTGTAATCTGTTTCCTCTTCAAAGGTGCCCATGATAAAATTATAAGACATGCCGTTTATAACTACACTTTGCAGTGGACACTCGCTGTACATGTTCAGCGGTACGCCAATGCTTATATTTTTGGTGTACTTAGCAATGCCCACAACTATAAAATGCTGTCTGTACCATTCGTCGTCATCTGTTTCAAATCCGCTTCTTTCGTTATATTGTCTGATCAAATAATAAGTGGTTTCCGTGCCTTCGCCATTTTCGTTTAAGGTGGATTCGGTATACGGTGTTATATTTGTTCCGCAAACCTCGTCTATAATTTCATAACCGTGATCTTCGTAATACCAATAATCAAAGGAGGCTGTTTTTGTTTCGTCATCGCTGTCGCCGTAGCAACCTAAAAAAGTTTTGTTGTTTTCTATCGTTCCGTGGGATAAGAGTACTTTGTCTCCGTCGTATTCCCATTTTTCCAACTCGGAAAACAGGTTGTTGTACCAAGGTCCGGTTATGCTCTCTAAACAAGTCCATTCCTCTGTTGATACTTTGCCAACCGATTTCTTCAATGCCTCATCAGACATTGTCACCTCTTCAAGGACTTGAAAGTTGCCAAAGCCCATAGTTTTAGTGAAGCTTTGCGGTAAACTAAGCTTCTTTAAGGTATTGTAAAAGCATGAGCTTATGTTCCAGACACTTTTTGCGTTAAGACTTTCGGGCAGTACAAGCGATTCCACGGGGCAGGCGGAAAATGCATATTCATTTATAGTTTCAACACCATCGGCAAGATTTACGATTTTTAAGGAGCTGCAACCGCTGAAAGCGCGGCGACCGATTGTTTTAACCGTGGAGGGAATCTCTACACTTTCAAGAGAGGTAAAGTTCTCAAACGCACCGTCGGCAATAAGGGTAACGGGTTTGCCGTTGATTTTTGCGGGGATAACAAGACTGTTAGAGCTGCCCTGATAGCCCGTTACGGTTATTTCGCTGTAATTATGTTCCCACACAAAGCCGTCTGCGGGCTGACCTTCCTCGGCAGAAATATCAAGTTCTTCCACTTGGTTTTCCGGTTGGGATTTGTCGTTTGTCAAAGCTGAGCTTTCCTTGCCGTCTTTTTCCTCGGCCTTTTCTTTGGAACAACCGGAAAAAGCTGTACATATAGCCAATACAGCGCAAAGTATCATTAATATACGTCTTATTTTCATTATCGTGTTTCTCCTGTTCTTACATTTGTGTTCTTTGCAGGTACATATCTGTCATACCTATGCCGGGGCCGAAAACCCCGCCGATACGTGTTATCACTATTCGTAATTCCGAAACTCCCGTAACATTAAGCTCAATAGCAAAAGGCTCCGTTCCGTTGTCCATAATATCCGATTTTTGATAAATTATGTTGCCGTCCCCGTATATCACTACTTCCATTTTTTGTGCGGAGTTGCTCTTGGAACGGCAAAATACGGTTGCGCTGAAAACATTGTATTCTTTTGCTAAGTGATAAGAAATGTCGGTTTCAAACCAAACCATAGAGGAGTAACCTGCCCAGAAGCATCTTTCGTAGCTGTTACCGTAAATGTCTTTATCCGAGGAGTATGTACTCGCCTTGCCTCTAAGCTTGCTCATATCATAAACAGAAACGGGTATAAATGAAGAATAATACTCCTGCTCTGTTAAAAGCTTTTCGTTTTCAGGATAATTCTGAAGCCCGCTTTGAATGATATCAAGGGCAGGTTGGTATTCATTAGGCTCGGTAAACGCCGTTTTGGCGCTGTCTACGGTATAGTTTATGTAGTCGCTCTCGCATACGGTAAGGCTTGAAATCAGCTCTGTATCATCGGGAAGCAAGGTAACTGCATCCTTAAGCAGGTTTATTGCGTTCAGATAGTCGTTTTCGGAAACAAAGCTTTCCGCCTGTGTGTTTATATCGCTTTTATATAAACGTAGTGCTTCGTCAGCTTTTTCAGTTGCGGAGATATAGTTATTATCAACGGGCGAAACTTTTTTAAGCTCTGTTATTGCTTCTATATACTTTTCGTTTTCAAAAAACTTTATTCCGCTTGCATACGCAATTTTAGAATTTAAGGCATTCTGTATGTCTTCGCATATGTTATCGTAATACACAACGTTACAACCTGTGTTTTTATACACATTTGTAAATACCGATCGTTTAGCTGTTGCTTCTGCCTGTGTAATGGTGTCTGTGAGTAAATCGGTGCTTATGGAAGTACCGTATGCCTCCAGATACTCTGCGGCAGAGGCTTCGTCCATTGCGTTGCCTTTAATATGGGTGCTGTATACTTGGATAGCTTTGGCGTAGTCGCCGCTTTCAATATGAGCGTTGAACTGCGAAACATAATTCGTTTCTTCTCGGGAATCCGCTGTTGACTGTTCTGCTTCAGTTTGGTTAGAAACAGAAGCGCTTTCAACCGTTTCGTTTTTTCGCGCTTCGTTTCCTTTGGCTTGTCCGCAAGAGCAAAAACTTGCCGCGGTACAAAATGCAAGAAATAACGCTACTATTTTTTTGTTCATCGTTTTTATATCTCCTTGTTTGCTAATACTGGATACAGTATAAACCATTTTGGTATATATGTCAATACACCAATTTGGTTTAAACTATAATCTTCCTACCTAACTATAAAAGGATGGGATCGGTATGTATAGGCGGATAAGAAATTTAAGGGAAGATAGGGATTTGCGGCAACAGGATATTGCCGATTACTTGCATTGCAGCCAGGTTGCATATTCCAGATACGAGCTGGGGCTTAGAGATATCCCAACTGAGGTTTTAATTAAGCTTGCAGGCTTTCACGGCACAAGCGTAGACTACCTTTTGGGCTTGACCGACGAAAAACGGCCGTATCCAAGGACAAAGTAATAAAACGAAGTATCCATTTTAAGCAAAAAAGCTTTTCGGCAAGTGCCGAAAAGCCCAGCCTGTCGAAAAAGCCGTGTTTGGCGTTAAGCGAAACACGGCTTTTGAGTTGATATAGGTGCAATTTTGAAGAAAAGCGAGTGAAAGAAAGAAAAAACAGTGGTTTTGCGATGTGGATTTTCATCTTTGAACTTCCACA
>JAZSIW010000152.1:0-17321 GCA_045534025.1 Eubacteriales bacterium
TATTTTGGCCTGACTGTCTTTTTGTCGGGGTCCCCAAGAAGTCGTCAGACTTCTTGGGGTGATTCATAAGATGATTTATCAGGAGGTTAAAATATGTGGAATATGCTTTGGCCCATTCTTATTGTGGTAGGCTCCAACACGGTTTACAACATCTGCACCAAGTCTACGCCTGCGGCGGTTAACGCCTTTGCGTCGCTGACCTTTACTTATCTTATAGCGGCACTATGCTCCGCATGCTTATTTTTTGCCACCGCAGAGGAGAAAAATCTGATATCAGAGCTTACAAAAACCAACATTTCTTCTATCGCCCTGGGGGTGTGCATAGTGGGCTTGGAGTTTGGCTACATCTGCATTTACCGTGCAGGCTGGAAGGTGAACACCGCCTCGGTAGTGGCAAACATAAGCCTTGCCTGCGTTTTGCTGTTGGTGGGTTTCGCTTTGTATAAGGAAGCCGTGTCCCTCCGTCAGCTTATCGGCTTGGCGGTTTGTGCCGCAGGGCTTGTACTTGTGGCGAAGTAAAAAATTCGATACCTTAAGGTCACCGTTGTAAACCACCGAAAAACTGTGCTTAGCGCTGTGAGCCGAGCTTTGTTTTGAACGAAAAAACACAAATAAATGCAGAAAACTTCGAGGTGTTTATCCCCGAAGTTTCTTTTTGGTATGGTAAGTTTTTTCGTGTTCTGTGCCTTTGTCAGCAGTCTGAGGGACCGTTTCCGTCGAGACATGCTTTTTTATTTACTCTTTTTAAACATGGCGGAAAAGCGCTTTTTGGCAGGCGCTTTAGCCACCGTCTTTTCCTCAGGCTGTTCGAAAGGGGCAATAAACTGCGCCCTTGCTGCCGCAAGGTGGTCCGTATTAAGCTTGGAAACCGCCTTGCTGTACCGTTTGCCGCACTTGGCACAATACGCCCTGCTGGTTTCTATATACTTGCCGCAAAATTTACATAGCATAAAAATCACCACTCATCTGTTGATGCCTTGCGAAAATAGCTTGCCGCCGTTCTGGGCGCGGCAGGAGGTGCCGCCGGTATATTGGGTTTGGGCACCGCAATCGGCGCAGGTGCGGGCTGTTCGCCGGGGAAGAACAGCAGACCGTAAAGCTCCTCTGCGGAAATACGGCTGTCATAATCCACCGCAAGCATTTTTCTTATTATCCCCGCAAACTTTTCGGGTATAGCATCGTTTATAACAAGCTCTGCCCCTTCAAGCGCCGCCTCGTAGACATAGTCATACTCCGCAGGATAAGAGGGCAGCTTGCCGCAAAGGTACTGATGGAACATAAGACCTGCGGCAAAAACGTCTGACTTGGTGCCCACCTTAGCCTCCTCCCCTATCATATACAGGAACACCTCCGGTGCCATATATGTAAGGTCGCACTGAATTTCATCAGGAGGCGGAGGGCAAGACTGCAGATAGCTGGAGTCAAAGTCAATAAGCTTTAAGGTATACATGCCCGTAAGGGTCTCTTTAATTAAAAAGTTGTCGGGCTTAAGGTCGCCGTGAACAACACCCACACGTTCCAACTGAGCAAGGCAATGGGCAAACACCCTAAGCACCACCAAAAGCTTGTCCTCTCTAAGATACTGAAGGGCGTCCACAGGGACAGAGGCGGTGTCTATTTTTTCTGTTACCATGTAGAAGTGTGAGCCGTCACGGAAAAAGTCTCTCGGAAAAACGATATTACCGTTGGAAGCGGCACATATAGCGTTATAAACCTGGGCTTTACGTGCCGTCCACTCGTTACATTCCTTTATTTTTTCCTGCCTTTGAGCAGGAGAAAGCGGAGAGTCCTCATCGGGCCAAATAGGCGAAAGAAACTCCTTTATAAAAAACTCCTGCCTGTTTTTTTTACCAAAGCCCCATTTTGCAAAACCGCTGTTGTCGTTGGTCAGCTCTTTTACAATTTTATAGTCCTTGATGTAATTACTGCTCATAGCGATAATAAGTTCCTTTATATTTTTGCCAAAGATCGTTCACGTCGCCTTTGCCGCCTGCACGCATATCCGCAAGCTTGTCCATATATTCGCTTTGAAGCGTTTCGTATCTGCTTGCAAAATACGCCTTTATATCCTTAAAGCGCTTAAAACCGCAAACTATTATCCCAAGAGTATAGTCGTCGGAAGCCTGTTTTTTCAGCAGCGTGTTAAGCTTTTTCTCCCATGCGAAAATACTGTTAGTCTCAAACAGAGTGGAAAGCATAAGATGCTCAAACTCCATAGGCGTTTCATAATAAGAAAAACAACCGTCGGTTGCCGCGAAAACTATAGAGGGATCCTTTAGGTGAATATCCTTTTTGTGGAAGAAAAAGTCCTGGTCGGCATTAACAACGTTGGTAACGCGTGCGTCGCTTTCCAAGTTGGAAAAAGCGTCCACATCTCCGTCCACGTCGTCCTTTGTTACCTGAGACAAGCCCTGTTTATCCAACACATAACCTCTGGAGTCACCCGCCCATAAAAAGCGGCAAACAGGGTTAGAAGAAAAGTCAAAGCCTACAATAACCGCCGTGGTGGGAAAGCTCTTTTTGCTTAGACTGCCCTTAAGCATATTGGTTTCCCCTGAAGCGTTGTCGTTTTCCTTTAACAGCTTAAGTCTTTTAAAAACCGTTTCCTTAAGCTCCTTTTCGGAAAGAGTGCTGAAGGTGGAGGCCTTCCACCATTCAATAGTTGTAGCCGCCATAACACGGGAGGCTATATATGCGCCTGTATAGCCGCCGTAGGCGTTATAGCTTTTGCCGCCCGTACCGCCGCAACCGTCAAAAATACCTACAAAGCCCTTTTGGTCATTGCAGTAATAGGAATAGCTGTCCTCGCCGTGGCCTGCTATCATCTCGCCTGCAACGGTGGCAATGGCATTAAGCTTAAATTTGTTGTTTGTTGAATGTTGTTTCATGATATTGTATTGGCAATAGTGTTAATTATTTGTTCGTAGCTTACTTCGTTAAGGCCTTCGCCTGCTTTGGAAGGGAAGTGCAAAACGTTATCCCAAGTGTTGCTTATAAGGTTCCAGCTGGGCAGGTCAGGCGCATAAAGTATAAGACGCTTTGCAGAAAAGTCCATATAACCGCCCTGCTTGTTGCCCCACCAGGACGTAAGCTCTGCAAAATTTCTGGCCATTTCGGGCGGATAATTGGGTGCCGCTGCACCAAAGCCCAGATCATGGGTGGCGTCGTCAGTCCATACAACTATAACCTGACGTCTTTTTACGCCCTCCTGCGTCCAAGGGCTGCGGATGGCAAACGCCAAGGCTTCAAGGCCGTCCTCGGGGGGGTCACCGCCGCCGTCAGCTTCTATGGAATTTACAACATCGCTGAAAAGCTGTGCTTCCTCAGGCAGGCAGAAAAAGTCTGTGGTCAGCATTGCGTTTTCGCCGTCTTCCAAATAGTCACGGAAGGATATGATTCTTATACGAAGCTGATTTATAACCTTGTTTTTACGTTGCATTGCCATGGTCACGTCATGATAAAAATTAATAGCGTTCTGCTTAACGATATTAATAATATTTTCCATACTGCCCGTGGAGTCAATGCAAAATACTAAGTCAACATTGTAAGTAAGCTTATAATTACTACCCATTTTCTTCTCCTTTGTATATGTTTTTACCTTTTATTAAGCCTTAAAATCCGCTGTTACGGTGCCATACGTTAGGCGCGGGATTTTTCTTTTCTTCCACGTCTTTTTTGCGGTCAACCTTTGCAAAGTCCGGGTTCTTGCCTATAAAACCACCGGGGGTTGCCGGTGCACCGTAGCCGGGAGCTGCGGGAGTGCCGTAGCCGGGAGCTGCAGGAGTACCGTAACCGGGTGCCGCAGGAGTGCCGTAACCTGGAGCTACGGGAGTACCGTAACCGGGTGCCGCCCCTCTGGCATCGCTTATGGCAAGAGTTTTGTCATCCGCACCGTAAAAGTCCGAGGGAGTGTCTGCAACAGGGGTAGGTGTAGCAAATCTGTTATCGTACACAGGTGCGTCATAGCTGTTTGCGGGAGCCGCAGGCGCTGCAGGTGCAAACCTGTCATCATATACGGGTGCATCGTAGGCAGGTGCCGCAGGTGCTGCGGGAGCAACAGGCGCCGCAGGAGTGTAGGCATTTAATGCAGTACCGCATTGCAAGCAGTAGCTGTTACCTGCAGGAACATCATAGCCGCAAAGAGCACATTTAACGGTAGGTACAGATTTTGCAGGCGCAACGTGACCGAAAGCAGACCCGTAAGAAGCAGTGTGTTCATGCTCAATCGCGGGGGATTCCGCCCTGTCCTGCAACAGCTTAGGCAACAGTATGGGTGCCGCTATTGTCAAAAGGGCAAAAAGCAGAAACAAAACGCCGCCGAAGGTCAAACCGCAAGAAGAAACGGTATCATGACTTGCATAAACCAAAAGGTTAACAAAAAACGCAACAAGATTACAACCGCCTGCTATGAAAAACAGGATGGGTTTTCTGTTTTTGACCACGTTTGAAGCCGCAAAAATAACGGAAACAACTATAGCAGCTACAGTTAAAGGAATAAACAGGAAGGTGAAGACGAACACCCAGTCCGCATCCCTCAACGCATCCGAGCACATAGACACCGAACGCTCACTGAATCCAAAAAGCTCCACATTAAAATGGTTAAAGAACCAACACAAAAGTTGAAAAGCAAAAAGGCCTGCCGTTATAATATGAGGCAATCTCTGCTTCATGATAGGCGCAGGGCCGCTGTAACCGTAGGCAGGCGTACCGTAAGCAGGGGTAGCCATACCTGCAGCCGCACCGCAATGCTGACAAAAACTATCGCCGGGGATTAAAGGATTTCCGCAATTACTGCAATTCATAAAAACACACTCTCCTCAAAATCAATTAAAAAACAAACTGTCGTTTTTTTCAGTAATAATTTCAAACAAGCGACCGTGCCATTTTTTAACAAAAGTGCCTTCCGCGGTCTCGGCAGTCTCCTCGCCTTCATCGCTTGTTTCCAAGACCTCCTCCGCTTTTTCCTCGCTTGTTTCAACCGATACTGCTATGCGGTCATCCGCGGCGTCTTCTTTGTTTATGGTTTTTATAATCACTACAGTCAAAACCACCGCCACAACAAGCAATACTGCGGCAAGCACTGCCAGCACCTTTACAAGTCCCTTACCCTCGGTAACGGAATTTGCCTTAACGGAATTACTGCGCTCGTAGGAGGCAACCGAATACAGTTTTCCGCCGCATCTGCTGCAAGATTTTGCCTGCGGAGCATAGGAGGCGCCGCAGTCCCAACAAAACTTAAGGTTTAAGCCCGTGGTGTCCGTACGTCTTCTTGCTTCTGCGCTTATTTCGTTACCCTCTTCGTTTACAACCGTCACTATCGGACAGTTCAGCCCCTCATAGAAAGGGCGAGGAGTGCGTTCCTTCCCTACGGGTGCGCCTCGAGAAGGGTTAGCCGTATTATAGTTTCTGTTATTGTCCATAAAAGTTGTTCCTTAAAAAACGCAAGTATTAATTATATTTTCACACATACTCTGAACTTTTCTTGCTTACTTTATTAGTTTAACAAATATAGACAAATTTTGCAAGTACTTTTACAAAAAAGACCGCTGACTTTTGCATTTGTCAGCGGTCTGAAGTTTTTCGTTTATAAACAAAAGCCCTAAAGCCTTATCTTTTGAAAAAACCTTTCTTTTGACGGCGCTGTTTATAGTCCTCGTCTATGTCCTTACTCCAATCAGCGGCAATGGGGGCACAGCAACGCATTTTCCCTACCGCATCGGATACGGCGTTGTATAACACGGCGGTGCCTTTGCTGTCGGCATTGTAGTTTACGGCACGGTCGCGGGATATGCCGTAACGGGCGGCGGTCTCTACAGCGTCTATATTGGCGCCGATAAACAAGAACTCCCAACCTTTTTCTTTTTGCTTTTCTATAAGCTTCTTCACTTCGTCAGAACTGCGACGGCGGCTTGCATTTTCCATACCGTCGGTGGTTATGACAAACATAGTGTGGGCAGGAACATCCTCTTTACGTGCGTATTTATGAATGTTGCGTATATGCTCTATTGCGTCGCCAAGCGCATCTATAAGGGCAGTACAGCCGCCTACGCTATAGTCCTTTTCCGTCATTTCGGAAACCTCGGCAAGGGGCAAACGGTCATGCAACACCTTGCTTGTGCTGTCAAACAGCACGGTAGAAACAAAGCAGTCCCCCTCCGTCTTTTTTTGTTTTTTCAGCATAGCGTTAAAGCCACCCACGGTGTCCGACTCCAACCCTGCCATAGAACCGCTTCTGTCAAGGATAAATACAAGCTCGGTAATGTTGTTCATTTCTTTTTTCATAATAAAAACCTCTCTTTTCTTTACTGTGCCATCATTATAGCAACCGAAAAGAGAGGTTAGGTCGCATGGGAAGCGACAAATTATACTTTAAATGCTTTAGCCCATTTGTCCTCCTTGAAGCCGACAAGCACAAAGCCGTCGCCCACCAACAGAGGGCGCTTTACAAGCATTCCGTCGGTGGCAAGGAGGGAAAGCATCTCATCCTCGCTCATACCGTCAAGCTTTGTCTTAAGTTCTAAGGAGCGATAAAGCATACCGCTGGTGTTAAAAAGCTTCCTTGCGGGAAGACCGCTTGCGGCAAGCCATTCCTTAAGCTCTGCAAGAGTTGGGTTTTGCTCCTTTATATCACGAAACTCGTACTGCATGCCATTGGCGTCCAGCCACTTTTTCGCCTTTATACAGGTGGTGCATTTTGGGTAACAAATGAATTTATTCATAATCTTCTCCTTTAGCCAAAGCATTGCGATCCGAACCGGCCCAAAAGGGCTGAAACGCAATGCTTTGGCTACTCGCAAACCTCTATTAAAAAGCTGACGGGTCTGAAGCCGTCGTTACAGGATATCATTGCGGATTTTTTGTTTTTCATCCAGCCGTCATAAATATCTTCGCCGCCGTAGGCAAGGGTCATTACAAAGGGAGAGATGCTGTCCCACGCGCTGTCGCAAAAACCCCGGGGCTTCTGCCAGCCCTCGCAGATGAAGGTCTGTCCTTCGGTCAAGTCGCAGGCGTGCTCTATGGGATTTTCGTACAAGGCTATCAGGTCGTCATACCGTGCCTTGCGCATAACCGTTATTTTTATTCTTCTCATTTATTCACGCCCCCAACAGATTTTGGTCAAAGGCAAACAGCGCCTCGTTTATATCGAAGATGTTATAGTTGCCCTTGTCTATAAAATACTCTATTATTATGTCAAAGCTGTTGCTGTTTGACAGCGCATAGCCCGCCTTTAAAAGCAGCTCTTTTGTTTGGGCAAGGTCAAGCTCCAAAGCTATGGCAAAGGCTATTGCCGTAGGCTTTGAGGGACGGTAATGTACGTCGCCGCGTATCTTTGAAAACAGCTTGCGGTCAACATTCGCTTTTTTGTAGCACTGGGCATCGGTCATGCCCTTTTCGTCTATTTTACGAAGCAGCATTTGCGAAAAACTTTCGTCTTTACAACCAAGTCGCTTCTTCAGGTCCTCCGCAGAGGCGGAGTTGCCGAGAAACGCGGGTTGGGCTTGGGGCAAGGAAAGAGCTTTAGGCGCGGTCTCGGCATCCGATGCGGATTTGGCCGAAGTGCGGGCAAAGGGCATGGCCCGTCCGGAAAACACGGTGCTTCTCTTGGGGGCGATATCATCTGCCTGCTTATCCCTTATAAAGCTTTGGATTTCCCCGAAAAGCTCCGATCCTATGGAATAGGACTGCTTATCATAAACCACAAGGTAAACGCTTATATCTTTTTCCGCAAGAGCGCTTTTGATGGCATCCGTCGCCGCCGTCAGCGCTTTTTCCTTGGGATAGCCGAAGCTGCCCGTGGAAATAAGGGGGACTGCCACCGTCTTGCAGCGTTTTTTTATTGCCGCCTTAATGGCGGTAAGGTAGCAGGCCTTAAGGAGTATTTCCTCCCCTGCCCTGCCGTCTTTCCACCGAGGGCCCACGGTGTGGATTATGTATTTGCAAGGCAGATCGTAGCCACGGGTAATTTTGTACTCGCCCACGCCGCAGCTTTTAAAGCCGTCGCAAGCCTTGCGAAGCCGATCGCCTGCAGCGCCGTGAACTGCCGCATCCACGCCGCCGCTGCCCGAAAACACCGCATCCGTCGGGTTTACTATGGCATCCACCGCCATTTTTGTGATATCGTTTCTTACTATTGTAAAGGGCATGGCGCACCTCCTTAAAAGCACAAAACACCTAAAGCCTTACGGTTTTAGGTGTTTTATTATCTATTTCTTTGGAAGATAAAACAGCTCTGTAACCGTTTTATTCATAAACTCCTCGTCGGGATAAAACTCCATATACTGCTCGCCCTTGCGGTTTTCGCCCTCAAGGGTAATAAGCCCCTTTGGCTCGTACTCCAAGAGCTTTTCAAAAACAGCAACAGAGCTATCGGAAACGGTATGTTCCTTAACCGCGGCAAGCGCTTCCTCCGCAAAGTTATCGTTTGTCTTTGCGGCGTCACGGCTTTTTTCGTAAAGCCCGTTAAGATACTGCCTTTGACGCGCCATGCGGTTTTCGTTGCTTGGGTCGGCAAGTCCCTGCCTTGTGCGCACATAGGTCAAAGCGCTGTCACCCGTCAAGGTAACGGTACTGCCCTTTACAAGACTGTCGTCTATGCCCGTAAAGTCATCCAAAACCTCTACCTCTACGCCGCCGACAAAGTCGTTCAACACCGGCACGGCATCCATAGATACCGAAACATAGTGATCGATAAGCACGTCGCCGAACAAAGCGGATACAGAGTCTGCCACATTGCGGCAAGAAGATTTTTTACCGTCGCCGTAGCTGTATGCCAAAGCGATTTGCTTTTGGGCACGGTCAATAACCTTGTTGCCCGTAATATCCAAAACCTTAACTTCCGCCATTGTGTCACGGCTTATCTGCACGGCGGTATAGCTTTTTTCGCTGTCATCTATAACAAACAGCATTATAAAGTCCGCCTGCTTTGTACCGTCGCCCTCGGCGCTGTTGTCTATGCCAAGCACCAACAAGGTGTCCACATAAGAGTTAAGCTTTGGCTGGTCGTTTGGAGGTGCAAGTTCGCCGCCTTGGCGATTTTCCCACCAACCGATAAGCTTAAGCACCGCAAATAAAGCCAAGCTTATCGCCAACACAACGGAAACGGCACGTATCAGCTTTCGCTTTTCTGTTTTAGAAAGCTTGCCTCTCATGCTCTTCTCTTTTTAACGGAGAATATGCCTACAGCCACTGCAGCGAATGCGGCGATAACAGCCCAGATGTAGCCGGCGCTGTCACCCGTCTCGGGAGTCTGCGGACCGTCGTCGGGCACATTGCTTTCGTCTTCAACAGAAGAATCGGGTGTTTCGGAAACGTCCTCGGAAGGTTCTTCCGCACTGCTGTCATCCCCTGAAGCATCCTCTGTTTTAACAACTATAGCGAAGGGAGAAAGCTCGGAAACGGAAAAACTAAGCACGCTGTCATCATCGCTTACGCTTGCGTTGTCAACAAACTGCCATACGCCATTGTGACGGTGCAAAAGCCCCACAAAGTTCTGAAGGTTGTCTGCAGACAAAGAAATATCATATCTGCCGTGGCTATTGTGAAGCGTACAGCCAACGTAACTAACATCGAACAAATCGCTTACCGCAAGGTCGTCACCCGAAAGACCGAGGGAGGCAACCAAAGCCGCAAAATCGGCATTAAGTGCAGAAAGGTCGTTTGCTTCAGAAACCTCGCCAAAAGCAGCCTCAAGCGCTGCAAGGGTTTCGGCATCCAAAGATGTGCGCTGAGAATAAGGGGTTATAACAATGTGTGCGTCACAGTCGGGGTCAGAGATTACGCCTGTAATAAGGGTAGGTCCCTGTGTACCCGAAGGGCTGGAAACAAAATCTTCTGCCGCAAAAGCGGTAATACTGCCGGCAATTACAAAAATGCCAAGCAATAAAGCAACAATTTTCTTCATATATACATCTTCCTTTCGAAAAATTTACCAGTCTGGGTCATACGCTGTTATTATACCTCTTTCGCAAACCATTTGTCAAGACCAAAAGCTAATAAAATAAAAAAGGCAGGTGCCCGTGAGAGGGTACCCGCCGATAAAACTATGACTCCTGTATATACCACGTGCCAGCAGGAAAAACGGAGATAAGCCGTGCGTCGTACTTAAGAATCTGTGCAGCATCAAGGCTGTTAACCCGGCCGTCACCGCTTACATCGCCTACCGCCAGCGCAAGCTCCTCAAAGGAGACAAGCTGTGCATCCTGCTTAAGCACCTGTGCGGCATCAAGGCTGTTAACGGTCCCGTCAAAATTAACATCGCCGTAAAGGAATTTTTGGGACGCACCTTCGGTTTTTACAATGATAGCGAAGGGAGAAAGGGCAGAAACGCTGAAGTTAAGAACGCCGTCGTCCGCACTTGCGTTATCTACAAGCTGCCACACACCGTCGTTACAGTGTAAAAGCCCTACAAAATTCGAAAGGTTATCCGCAGACAGGGAAATATTGTATAAACCGTGACTGTCATGAATAGTACAGCCCACATAGCTAAGATCAAACAAATCGCTTACCGCAAGCTCGCCGCCGACAAGACCGAGGGAAGCAACCAAGGAAGCAAAATCCGCATTAAGTGCGGAAAGGTCTTCGGTAGCAGAGATATCGTCAAAGGCTGCCTCAATCGCTGCAAGAGCATGGGAAGGAAGTCCGTTACGCTGAGAATACGGCGTAACAACTATATGCGCATCACAATCCGGATTTGAAATAATACCCGTAATTATTGCAGGACCTTGGCCGCCCACAGGGCTGGAAACAAAACCTTCCTCCGCAAAAACATTTACACTGCAAGCAATTGCAAAAACGCTAAGCAGAAGCGCAACAAGCTTTTTCATAAACTAATCTTCCTTTCGTTGGAGTAATATTATAAGCTATCTGCAAAAAAACCGTTGCCAAACGAGACAAGCTCCATGACAAAATCAACGCCAAGCTTCTTTTTTAGCGCATCCAAGGCTACATCCATGTTAGGCGCTCTGTCCGTTAAATTGTGACTGTCCGAGCCGATAAATTGCACCGCACCTTGCCTTAGCAGTTTTATGGCCTTGCGCTTTGCGCCAAAGCCCTTAAAGGCCTCCGCATTCATCTGCATAAGCACGCCGTCCGCCGCTAAACGCTCTGTAACGGCAGGCTTTTGAAAAGGCAGGCAACGCTCCACATGGGCGATAACAAGGCGGAGTCCGCCCCTGCATGCAAGGTCGGTAAGCTCCCTTTGCACATATTCGCTCCAACTGCGCTCCGGCATCTCCAGAAGCAACAGCTCGCTTCCCTGTATGCACAGCTTTTCCAAACCTTCCAGCCTGCTTACACCTTCGTAATACCTAAGCTCTGCACCTAAAACCACCTGCGGCATATCTTTGCCGAGAAGAGGCTTTAAAGCTTCAAAGGAGTCGCCGCGCCGCATTAAAAACTCCTCCACACTTTGGTCGTTGGCATAAAAGTGGGGGCTTGCCACCACACGGCCTACGCCCTGCGACGCCAAACGTCTAAGCATCTCGACGCTTTCTTCGGTGCTTTTGCTGCCGTCGTCAAGCTTTGGCAATATATGGCTGTGAAAATCCGTTACCTTTTGCATAGCTTTTAATTAGAACCGTAGGTTTTATAATACTTATAGTATTTCTTATATTTACCCTTGCCGTAGGAGCCCTTGCCGTTTTTGGTTTCGTTCATAACGCAACCAAGAACCTTTACATTGGAAAGCTTAAGCTGACGAAGGCAACCTTCCAGCTCCTTTTTTTCGGTATAGTCCTCACGGACAACTACTATCATCCCCGTAATAAACTTGGACACCGCAAGTCCGTCGGAAACAATATTAATGGGGGGCAAATCTATGATAATGTAATCAAAGGCCTCCTCAAGGGTTTCAAGCAGTTTTTCCATCCTGCGGGAGCCAAGCAGCTCCGAAGGGTTGGGGGGCAGCTCGCCCGAAGGGATGATGTACCAATTATTGTAACCCTCCGCCTTAAAAGTGCCCAAAGGAATAGAATCCTTCCCCTTAAACAGGTCGGTAAGGCCGGGGGTGGACTTTATCTTCATCTTTTTTGCAACGCTGGGGATTCTAAGGTCGCCGTCTATAAGCAATACCCTTTTTCCGTCCTCTGCCAACACATAGGACAAATTGACCGCAGTAGTGCTTTTCCCCTCACCGCGCATAGAGCTTGTTACGCCGATAATAGGGCACTTAACATCCTCCGGCAAAGTAAAGCCCAGATTTGTACGCAAAAGCTTATACTGCTCGGTTGCGGTAAATTCCAAATTTTTGTGCAGGGTCTTTTCGTTAGCGTTGCTCATACTGCGCTCAAACGCCGCTTTTTTACCCTTAGAATTTATAAGCGCCATTATTTATCACCCGCCTGTTTTTTTGCCGCAGCGCCGCCACGGTAATAACTGTACTTCTTTGCCCCTACGTCAAGCAAATCCGGCACCTTTGCCAAGATGGGATAATCATAATTGTTAAGTATATAGTCTTCATCGTGAATGGTATTATCCCTAAGTGCATTTATAACAAGCCAAACCAAAGCCAACAGCACACCCAAAACAAGTCCTGTTGCGGTATATTTGCTTATACTGGGTGCAACTTTTTGGGTGTTCACCACGGCGTTGTCCACAACCTCCATAGAGCTGCCCTCTATTATGCCGGAAACGCGTCTCGGCAACACCTTAGAAATGCTGTTTGCTATTTTTTCCGCATCATAGGGGTCGGTGCAGGTTACGGTAACACCCATAATCTCGGTATCCTGCACAGGAGCGGCGCTTATCATGGCATCAAGCTCCTCCCATGTATAGGAAAGCCCGGCTTCCTCAGCAACCTCCTCCAAAGTAGTGCGGTTTTTAAGGATAACGGTATAGGTTTTAACCAAACTTTGCGCTGCACTAATTTCCGAAGAGCTTATGCTGAAGCTCATATCACCTACCGCAATAGAGCTGTTATTGATATAAAGCATTATTGATGAAGAATAGGTAGGTGTAATAATAAAGGCGGAATAACCAAAAGCCAAAGCCGCCGCAAGTAAGCCCGCAAGAAGCACTATCCACGCACGTTGCCATACGGATTTGGCAATATGCGCTATATCCACAATAAAAGCATCTTCTCTATTTTTATCAGAACGCGCCATAGAAGCTTTTCTCCTTAAAATACATAATAGGGCATTGGTTTTTGCAAAATTAAGCAATGGACGGCAATTGCCCAAGTAACCAAATCGATTATAAACCCTTTACAAAGAAAAGTCAATAAGCAAAGGAGCAAAAAACAAACAGGCTGTAAAAAATCGCTTGCGACCTTTTCAGCCTGTTTTATGGGATATACTAATTAGCTATACTTTCGGGCAGGAATTCCGAAGGAATGATGGCACGCACTTTGGAGTACAGACTTTCCAAAGAAAAGTTGCCGTCCAACTGATTATCGAAGGAAGTGATCTTGCTTTTATTGTAGTGACAGCCGTGAGCTGCCGCAAGCTCCTCCGTATAATCCTCCAACAAATAAATCTTAAACTGTCTGAAGCCCGTATCGGTTTGATAATTAACGCTGTTTTCTTTTTCGTAATGGCAAACGGTAGGAATTACCTGCACGTTATCCACATAAGGTGCTTGTCCCGACTTGCAAACTATGTCCAAGGAAAGCAAGCTGCCAAGGGCGTTTTTGCCGCCGTACATGCCGCTAAGCAGGTTTCCCAAAGAATAGGTAAGGAAACACCGGCTTCCGTCTGCCCTTTCCACCCACTTAGACTCCTGTATAACGTGGGGGTGCATCCCGATTATAACGTCTGCACCTGCGTCCACCAAGGTCTGTGCCGCCTGGCGCTGTGCGCTGCCGGGGGTAAAGCTATCCTCATCACCCCAATGGATGGAGACAAACACAAGGTCTGCCTTTTCCTTGGCAAGCGCCATCTGACTTTTCATCAAATCGCTGTTTATGTAAGGAATATAAGTGCTTGCATAGGAGGAAAGCCCTATACCGTTGGTGGAATAGGTGTAAGCAAGGAAGGCTATTTTTACCCCCGAATGCTCGTAGATAACTATGTTATCCACATCCGCCTCGTTCTCGTAATATCCTATAGTTGTGCCGCCGCGTTCCGTAAAGAAGCGGTCACAGTTTATAAGGTATTTGTCGTTACCGCTGTCAAGCATGTGATTGTGAGCAAGGTTAAATATGTCAAAGCCCAAGTCAAGCAAGGTTTCGCCTGCCGCTTCGGGAGAATTAAATTGGGGATAACCGCTTATGGGATTTTCGTTACCGCCTATTAAGGTTTCTACGTTTATATAAGATATATCCGCATTTTTAACCATAGCGGCAATATTATCGTAGATATGCTTAAACTTATAATCCGCCGTTTGCAAATTGCCGTAATCAGGTTCCACACCCTTTTCAGCCGCCGCAGACTGCAACGCATAATAGTAAACGGAAGGGTGTATAATATTATCGGGACAGGCAAGGAAGCTTATAACCTTGTCTTCGCCCTCATAAACAGTATCGGAGCTGTCGGGGGCGGAAGTGCTGTCATCGGGGCTTGATTCCGGCTCTTCTCCCTTGCTTTCCTCAGAGGGAACACTTGCGTCGGGCTGACTTTCCCCTTCGCTTTCCTCCGAATCGGTAGCAGAGCTTCCGTCAGGCACGGGCTTTTCGCCTTCGCTTACGGAACTGCTGTCGTTATTTTCGGGCACAGAGCTGTCGCCGCCTACAGAGCTTTGGTCTGCCGAGGAAGGCTCTGCCACGGAGGAGCTGTCCTCCATAGAGATGTCCGCACAGGCGCAAAGCACAAAAGCGCACACCAAAAAAAGCACTAAAAGCTTTGTTTTAAACATACAATTAATCGCAACCTTTCGTCGTTAGCCCCTTAAATAGCATTGGTCTGGGCGGGGTCGTTTACAATTCTCTTTTCTATATCTGCGCCTACCGCGCGCAGTTTTTCCACAATATTTTCATAACCGCGCTCTATGTGATAAATATCACCTATCTCGGTAGTGCCCTCTGCCGCAAGGCCTGCAATAACCACCGCGGCACCTGCACGCAGATCTACAGCCTTAACGGACGCACCCTTAAAGGGAGTTTTGCCCCGCACTATGGCAACCTTAGGCTCCACGGTTATGTCGGCGCCCATACGCACCAGCTCTTTTACATAGCGGAAGCGATTGTCCCACACGCCCTCGCGCATCATGCTTATCCCCTCTGCAAGACAGAGAAGCACGCACATCTGCGGGTTCATATCCGTAGGAAAGCCGGGATAAGGCTGGGTTTTTACATTCACAGGCTTTAAAGGATAGGGAGCGGAAACCACCACGGAAGTATCGTTTTCCTCCACAACTGCGCCCATTTCCAGAAGCTTTGCCGTAACAGACTCCAAATGCTTGGGGATAACGTTTGCCACGGTAAGTTTACCGCCCGTTGCGGCGGCGGCTATCATATAAGTGCCCGCCTCTATCATATCGGGGATAACGCCGTAGTTTACACCCTTAAGACTGCTTACGCCCTTAATGCGTATAACGTCCGTACCTGCGCCTGCAATATCCGCACCGCAGGCGTTAAGGAAGTTTGCAAGGTCAACAATATGAGGCTCTCTTGCCGCATTGTCTATAACGGTAACGCCGTCTGCAAGGACAGCCGCAAGTATTATGTTTATGGTTGCGCCAACGGAAACCACGTCCATATACACGGAAGCGCCCGTAAGAACACCGCTGCTTTCAGCATTTATGTAACCGTTTTCCACACGCACGTCGGCGCCTAACTTTTCAAAGCCCTTAACGTGCTGGTCTATGGGTCTTTGGCCGAAGTCACAGCCACCGGGAAGAGCAACATGGGTTCTGCCGAACCTGCCCAGCTCCGCCCCTGCAATATAGTAGGAGCCGCGCATGTGTCTTGCCTGCTCGTAAGGAGCGCTGCCGCAAACAATGTTGTCGGTATTTATCTCAACCGTAGTGCTGTCCAGCATACGAACCGTCGCACCCATGGCTTTAAGGATGGAAAGCGCCGCAAAAACGTCGTCTATAGGGGGTAAATTCTCTATTACACAGTCACCGCTGACAAGGATGGTACCGAAAAGGATGGGCAGAGAAGAGTTCTTCATACCGCCGACCTCTATAGTACCGTAAAGGGGCTTGCCGCCGTTAATAATAATTTTTTCCATATATAAAATCACCTTTCGGCAAAATACTACATTATTACCCATTGTAAAATGGATATACAATAATATGATACCATTTATTTGCAAATTGTCAAGTAAAATTTCACCTGTTTTTCACGGCTGTTTAAGTACAATTTGCACAGTATAAGTGTATGCCCCGTGTTTTACTATTGACAAACCGCAAGTTTTGGTACATAATAATAGTGGTTTTTATGGACTTTAGCCCCTGCGGGCTTATATATATTAAAAATTATACAGTAAAGGAGTTATATGCGTAGGCGGTTTTCCGCAATACGCATGGTATTTTATGGCTAAAAGTAAGGCTATGAAGCTAAAAGTCATCCCCTTGGGCGGCGTTGACGGCATTGGCAGAAACATTACCGTGTTTGAATACGGTGACGATATTGTAATTATCGACTGCGGTGTATCTTTTCCCGAGGATGATATGTTTGGTATAGATTTGGTTATACCCGACTTTTCGTATCTGGAGCAGAATGAGGACAAAATAAGAGGTCTGCTTCTTACCCACGGACACGAGGACCACATAGGCGCCGTACCCTATCTGCTTAAACAGTTTAACATACCCGTTTACGGTACAAAGCTTACCCTTGGCATACTTGAAAACAAACTTACGGAGCACGGACTTTTGGGCGGCAGCATTCTGCACGAGGTTGCGGCAGGTGACACCGTAAAGCTTGGTTGCTTTTCTGCGGAGTTTATACGTGTTAACCACTCTATTGCCGACTCGGTAGCGATAGCGCTGAACACACCCAAGGGCATGGTTGTGCATACGGGCGACTTTAAAATCGACCTTACCCCCATTGACGATGCACCCATCAACCTGCACAGATTTGCGGAGCTGGGCAAAAAAGGCGTTAAGCTGTTGCTTTGCGACTCCACAAACGTGGAGCGTGGAGGTTGCACCCCTTCGGAAAAGGTGGTGGGGGCCTCCTTCGACCGCATCTTTGAGGGCTGTGAGAAGCGCATAGTTATTGCCACCTTCTCTTCCAACATCCACAGGATACAGCAGATAATCAACGCATCGGTAAAATACGGGAGAAAGGTTGCGGTTACGGGCAGAAGCATGATAAACGTTATAGGTGCGGCAACCGAGCTTGACTATATGAACGTGCCGGATGGTACGCTTCTCGCTATTTCGGATATAAAGAAATATCCTTCATCCAAGCTTGTTAACGTTTCCACAGGAAGCCAGGGCGA
>JAZSIW010000109.1:0-21473 GCA_045534025.1 Eubacteriales bacterium
ACTCTCAGTTTATCAACGGTCTTAAGAAGGCAGGCATAGAACTTAACAGAAAGATGCTTTCTGAAATAGCAATTGCAGATAAGGAAGCTTTTGCGTCCTTGGTTGCAAGTGCAAAAAAAGCTTTGGGCAAATAATAAAAAAGCGTTGACAATTGTCGACAATTCTGTTATAATACCCAAGTAATTTTGAAGGGATATGCTCCCCGTTTTTCGGAGGGAGGGAAATATAAATGGCAGAGATTAAAGTTAAAGAAAACGAATCTATCGACAGCGCACTTCGCAGATTTAAGAGAAGCTATCTCAGAAGCGGTGTTCAGGCAGAACTTCGTAAGAGAGAGCATTATGAAAAGCCCAGCGTTAGACGTAAGAAGAAGTCTGAAGCTGCAAGAAAGCGTAAGTTTAAGTAAGATTTGACTTAAAATTACCCCAAGAAACCTAACGGTTTCTTGGGGACCACGATGACAAATACCGAGGTGTTTTTTCGCCTCGGTATTTTTGTTAACATAGGATGGTTTTATATGCTGAACAAATTTTTTAAAAGCGTGATAGATGCGGACGAAGCACCTGTGGTTATTTGCGACACCGACAGCGTGGTAGTTTATATGAACGCTGCCGCCTTAAAAAGGTATAAGCTTGACTTGACGGGCAAAAGCATTATGTCCTGCCACAACGCCGAATCTGTAAAAAAGATAGGGCAGGTTGTGGAATGGTTTAAAAAAAGCACCCACAACAACAAGGTGTTTACCTATCGCAACGTCAAAGAAAACAAGGACGTTTATATGGTCGCCCTGCGTGACGGAGACGGCACTCTTTTGGGCTACTACGAAAAGCACGAGTACAGGAACCCTGAAACGGCAAAGCTTTACGCCGTAGAATAGAAAAAATCCCCGAATATCGGGGTTTTTTCTATTCTACGGGAACTGTCAAGGTATGCTCGCCCTCTTCCAATTTTATGGGAAAGAAGGTGGGCTTGCCGTCATAGCTGAGGGTGACGCCCTTGCGCGCCTTGACAGTTAAAACGCCTTTGTATGAAACTTTTGCTGTATACTCCATCAAAGGCTTCACCGACATTATGCGGTCAAATCTGCCGAAATTTATACCCATAAACAACTCCAGCACCGTTTTGCAATACCACGCCGCCGCACCTGTATAATGGCTCCAGCCCATACGTCCCATCTGTCCCTTAGCGGTATAGATATCTGCGGCGATGGCGTAGGGCTCACCCTTATATTTTGCGTAAAGGGTGCTGTCCTCGCCGCGCTTAAGGGGATTTATCCACTCCAGTACGGAATACGCCTTATCGGTCATTCCGCAAAGGGCAAGGGCAGCGGCAAACCACACGGCGGCGTGGGTGTACTGACCTCCGTTTTCCCTTATCCCCTTGGCGTAGGCGTTTATATAGCCTGCGTACTCCGTATCTCTGCCAAAGGCAGGGGTAAACAGCCTAAGAAGTCGGTTTTCCTTGTCGTAAAGCCTGCCGAAAGCGGTTTCCATAGCGGTGGCGCACCTGTCTTTGTCAGCACCTGCAAACACCGCAAAGGCTTGCACCAGGGCGTCTATCTCGCAAGCGCCTCTGCCGTCAACGCCGAGAGCTGCACCGTTACCGCTGTACGCCCTGATATATCGGTCCTTTAGGAAGGTCTTTTCCGCTGTTTTAAGCATCTCTGCCGCCTGCTCTTTAAGGCTTGCATCATCTGTTATATCCGAAAACTTATTAAGGGCTATGACGTACAGGAATGCGCTGAATACGCTTTCTGCGCCTTCGCCCAGATGGGAGAAAGCGTCGTTCCAGTCACAGCTGCCCATAAGGGGCAGACCGTGGGCGCCGAAGCGCTTACCGTATTCAAGGGCACGGCGACAGTGTTTCTCCAGACTTTCGGTAAAATCTGTACTGTCTGCCGCCTCGTAACGCTCGTTTTCCGCACCTAAAGGCGGTGAATCCAGATAGCTTACCTGACAACTCAGCACACTTCTGTCCCCGGTTTTCTCCACGTATTCCGCCACGGCGATGGGAAGCCACAAAAAGTCGTCGCTGCATTTTGTTTTTACGCCGTATATTTTACCGCCGCGCTTATTGGGGTGCCACCAATGCTGTACGCTTCCGTCGGTGTACTGACGGGAGGCGGCACGAAGCAAATGGCAACGGACTGTCTTTGGCATTGAATACATAAGAAACATGCAATCCTGCAGTTGGTCTCTGAAACCGTAAGCACCGCCGCTTTGATAAAAAGCACCACGGGCAAAGAAACGGCAGGCGGCCACCTGATAGGGAGCGAAAAGGTTGAACATAGTCTCGAATGCGCCGTTACCCACAAGCTTTACAGGCGGCAAAAAGCGCTTTGCGAAGGCAACAGCTTGAGCTTTTAACGGGTCAAAGCCCTTTTCCGCATATCGGTCGCAAATAGTAGATGCTGCCGTTTTGCTTGGCGCACCGCCTATTAAAAACTGTAAATCCGTTCCGTTTTGAACAATGACAAGGCTATCCTCTATTTGTGTTTCGCCGTAGAGGTACGCATTTAAGCTTTTGTAAAGCCGTGGCGAGCCGAGGCAGGCTGCAAAACCGTAAAAGCCACGAAGGAAGGAATTTTTAGGGTTAGTAAAGGACAGCCCTGCCCCTGTCCCAAAGCTTAACTCTTCAGTAAACGACGTAGTGGCAGGCTTTACGGCAAGCAGGCACTCCACACTCTCGGCAAAGCTAAGGCGCAAAACCTTTAAGGGAAGCAAGGCGCATACAAACAGCTCTATTTTGTACTTCTTGCCCTGTACTGTGCCGCTGTAACTTGCCGTACCGTGTTCAAAACGCACGGTGGATGCACAGGCAATAAGGTCGTAAAGCTTGCCGTCTATATTAGCATAAAGACGCTCGCCCTCGTCACAGCCACCGTAGGGGTCGCCGCTGAAGGCGGCAATGCGCCCAAGAGCGGCGTTTCCGTAAAAACTGTAACCCAAGGTAGACTGCGTCACCACACTGCCAAAGCTTTTGCCCGACATAATATAGGAGAACGGCAGGCCCTGCCCCATATCCTTGTCTACGGTAAAGCCGTTGGCGTCATAAGAACCGCCGCCTACCGTTTTTCCTGAACCGGACAATGAATATCCATGGGCTCTGACAATTGGCAATAAAGGAGAAAAGGCCTCCGCTGTCTCCTTTGCACTCAGTGGCAACTCATCGCTTTCTCCGTAATAGACAGCGGCATCCTTAAACACGGCAACAGTGTGCGCATCTTTGCCGTCCGCAAAAAATATGCCGCCGCGTTTACCTAAAAAATGCTCACATTTAAGTGTCCTAAGCTGCTTGTGTACCGAGTTGCGCAGAGGTGCTTGATAGCGGTCTTCCTCCCACAGTAAAAGCACCAACTCTATGCGGATATTAAGAGTAGCAAGCTTTTTAAAAAGCTCCAGATAAAACCTTACGTCAGACTCACAACCTTCGCGCACAAGCACGGCAACAATGGGGTAATCGCCGGATACACCATAACTCCACAGCGCTTCATCCACAGCGACAGCGGTTTTGGCAAAACGCTTTCGGCCGTAAAAAACACCTGCAAGTATGGGATTTTCTCTGTCGCCGTAAACAGATACTCCCATCGCTTTACCACCCATTTGCCGTGTGGCGTAAAGCCTTTCCATACATTCACGCCGACTGTGACCGACGGACACGATAAGCCTTGCCACGCCACCTGCCAAAAGCGGTGTTTTTATAAGGCACAGCGGGTTTACGCACACACCCGCAGCACCCGTATAGCTATCTTTTAAAAGGTCCCCCGGGCTGTATATGGAAAAAGCGCCGTAGCTTTCTTTGTTAGTCTCGTAGCTTATGGGGATATGCGGGTCATCCAGACCCACTGCCATAAACAAACAGTCCCTGCCTCCTCTGCTGTTTTTGCTGTAAACAAGGGCAGCTGCATTCTTGTCATACTCGGCACTGATAAACAGGCGATTAAAGGCGGGATGAGCGTAAAACTCCTTATCCTCACAAAGCTGAGGGTCAAAGCTGAACACAAGAGAATAGCTTTTGCGGCTGTCGCTTTTGGTTTCCACCACAAAACTGCCCGCATTGTCGGTGTAGTACTTTACTCTTCCCGAAAACTGCGACGAGGAGCATATATGGGCAGAATATCCCCCGCCGCTTTCGAAAGAGTAATTACCGCTTCCCTCTGCAGTAGCGTAAAATACATCCTTGCCGTTGCAAAATGCCACATTGAGACTTTTGACACGGCTGTGACGGTTAAAGCAGGTTTCGTTAACGGTAATCCCACCGTAAGAAAGACGCACATGCCCCAGGCTGTCCGCAACCACCGTACACAACCCGTTACCGAATACGTTGACAGCGGGTGTGGCGCAATCCGGCACAGACAACCGCTTAGTTACACCACCCCTGGTGCTTTGAGGCTTTTTTGTTACCTTTTGCTTTTCCGCATCGTAAATCAAAGCTGAAACAGGTATCTTTTCCTGCAACAGCTCGTAAAATGCGGCGGCAGGCGGATAATTTGTAAATCTGTTTACAAACACATTATCAAAGCAAGCATTGGCACAGGCAATAAGGCTCATACCCATGTGGTGTGCCATATAGCTGTTTATGGGGACGCCTCTTTTTTCTTCAGCGGTGAAATCTATTGCCTCGTACAAGCCGTATTTTCCGCGCATCCCGGCCTTGTCGTAGGCAGCCAAAGTCTTTAGTGCCTCTTTGGGAGCAATACACATCGTAAGGTACACGGAATAGGGGGAAAGAACCGTTTCCTTCCGGCTGTAGCGGGCAAGGGCGAGGCTTTGAACCCCGTGTGCCTTATATTGATAGTTCATATCGCTGTCAAAGGCAAGGAAAGCACTTTCGGAACAGCCCCACAGCTTACCTGCCGAAAAGGCACGCTGTTTATACAGAGCAAAGCAGAGGCTTTCGTACACAAAGCTGTTTTTGTAAAGGGGCAAGAACAGCTGTGGCATAAAGAACTCGAAAGCAGTGCCCGACCAGCTTGCCATCCCTATATGCCCTCCGTCGCCCACAACAGGACGGGAAAGCCGTGCCCAATGTTTTACGGGCACCTGCCCCGTTGCTATAGCAAAATAGGAAGTACTGCGTGCCTCGCTCATATACATATCATAGCATATTTCGGAAATTTGCCCCGTTTGCCCTTGTGCACCAAGGGCAAAAAGCCCTCTCTCGCTATTATAAAGGGCACTGAAATCTGCGGCGCCTAATAAAAGCTCTGCCCTGCGTGCAAGGGACGTTTTTCCTTCGCTGTACAGATAACGCGAAAGAGCAACCAAGCACACGCAAAGGTTTCCGCTGTCCACGGTGGAAACGTAGCCGCCGCCTATCTCCTCGCAGGGGTTAAGAGAATACCAATTGTACAGATGCCCCTTCCATTTTGGCAAGCCCTCTATGCTTGATATAGCATTTTCTATACGCTGTTGCGCAGTTTCGGCGCTTATAAAGCCAAAATCCACCGCCGCTGCCACGGAAAGCAGATACAGCCCGATATTTGTAGGCGATGTTCTGTATGCCGTTGCTTCAACCGGCGAAAGTTGAATATTATCCGGCGGAAGCCATGCGCTGTCCCCGTTAACGTTTTCCTCAAAAAATTGCCAGATGGATTTGGCTTGTGCCTTTATGCTTCTGCGGATATCTGCGTTTACAAAAGTCTTTTCTTTTAGCTTGCAGGAAAGTCTGAAGGCAAAAACGGGAAACAAAAACCAAAGCAAGCCAAGGAGACGTGTTATCCAAAGCCCTGTTCCAAAAAACATAAGTGCACCCACGACGGCAGAAGGGAAAAAGCGGTAGATATAATGACTTATACCCCCATCTGCAAGTTTTTCGCCCTGGGCAGAGGTTAGCCATTTTAAAAGCTTTTTGCCGCGGTACATACGCCAAAGAGCTTTTATAAAGGCATCTAAGGTAACACAGGCTTTATAGGCAAGAGAGGCGATTTCAAAAAACGACGTGCGCAGACTTTGGGACATACCGCCCTGCACCGAAGAGAAGAAGCGCCTTGAACGGAAACGCAACGCGGCAGGACGTGAAACCAGAGTATAGAATATGGGGGACAGCAGATTTATAAGGGCAATAGTGCACATCCAAAGGCCTGCACTGCCATTTACCAAAAATCCTGCCACCACCAACGTGATAAAGGAAAACACGGGCGACAGGTGCCTTAGCACATTACCGACTATCCTTATGCCACCGCGAAAACCTTGCCCGTAGCCCCTGAGAAGAGACAGATTTTGTACGTCGCCCCGTATCCAACGGTGAAGCCGTGAAAAATAAGGAAAGATTGCCGAAGGGACATTGTCGGTAAAGGCAATATCGGAGACATATCGGGTGCGCAGAATATTACCCTCCGGCATATCGTGACTCAGTACACGGTTTGAGGGTAACGCGCCCGTTAAAACCTTGGCGTAAGCGTCTATATCTATAATACCTTTGCCACAAAACACCCCTTGACCGAAAATGTTTTGTTGACGGTTAAATCCGGCACTTTCGTACACATCTATGCCGCCCGCACCCGTAAGCAAGGCTGAAAAGCCCGTGCTTTCGCCTGCTGGAAGGCAGGGGTTTACCGCAGGCTGTATTATGCCGTACCCCCGTTTTATCTCACCGCCCGCTATATGAGGGCGATTGAGGGGATGAAGAAGCATCCCCGTAAGAGTTGCCGCTCCTTGGGGAGGAAGTCTTGTATCGCCATCCAAACTAAGCAAAAATTTAACGCCGCTTATATCTGCGCCCTCCGCAACGGCAAAAGGATTTCTGCCCTCTTTTATATAGCTTACAAGGTCTTCTATAGCCCCTCTTTTTCGCTCCCTGCCGCAAAAGCCCCCTTCGCCGTCAGCGCTTCTTTCCCTTACAAACAGACAAAAACTGTTGCCAAAGCGGTACTTAAGGCTATCCAAGGCGGCTTTGGCGTTTTTTATAAGCTCTGAATCGGCAGGGGTATGTTTTGTCTTTGCAGAGGGCAGGTCGGCAAGGATACCGAAATACATCCCCTCTCCCCTATTGGTAAGATATATTTGCTCCAAACTTTTAAAAACGCTGTCGTCTGTAAGCAAGGTGGTTATTACTGTAAGAGTATGCTTTCCTTTGGGCAGCTTGTAAGGGTCTATGGCGGGGCATAGAGTAGGATGGCTTAAAAAGGAAAAACAAAAATCGCAAAAGCCCAAGGCAAAGCAGACAATGGGCACTGCGAGCAATGGCAAGGACCAAAGGGGACAAAGGCTTAACGCAAAAGCAAAAAGCAAAAGAGACACCCCAAGCACTGCAAGAACGTATGGCAAGGGCCGGGGCTTTTTTTCAACACCTAAAACCGCAGCTATCGGAAGGCCTTGTTCGGCTGCAAGCTCTTCAGCTTTAAGCACCGCTTCCTTCTCCGTGCAGCCTTGCTTTTCGGCGTATGCCCTCAGAGCTTTGCGGTATAGACCTTTAGTATGGTCGGTCATGCTCATATAAAGCGGCTCTCGCTCTGCAAGGCGGCGCTCTGCTTCTGAAAGTTGGGGATATATACCGGAAAAGTCCGTGTTGTCCACGGTTTTCATAAGCTTAAATGCGTTTTGCAAACGAAGCGTACCGCCGCCCTGCCCTTCAAGTGCCACCTTGCAGGCAAGCCCTGTTTCTATAAGTGCCGCTGCGATTATAAGGCTTTTAAGCATGTCCAACTCTAAAGAGTTGCAGTCGTAGTCGCAAAACGCCTGTGTAGGAGTATCCTTGTTGTAGGTAAAGCCCTGTTTTTTAAAATGTGTCCACAAAGCTCTGAAAGCGTAGGGAACCCCCTCCCTACCCTGCAGTTTTTTGAAGTTTTTTTGCTGTGCAAAGCTTTCACGCAGTTTGCGCCTGTAGTAATAAGCATTATCTGCCACCCTGCTCATAAAGGGATCGGCGTCCTCTGTATTCCCGTGATTTTCCGCATTGCGGATATCATAGGCGGCGACAGACAGCATTTGCATAAGGCTTAAGCCCTTTTTCATAAAGCAGCCCTCCGTATAGCTTAAACTTATGCTATTATTTTCCTTTCGGGACAGTTTTATACAAAAAAAGAGTAAACGATTAACATTTACTCTTTTTCATAAATTATATGTAGTTATTTTTGCTTAGCCCAAATCTGCTCCAACACAGCGCCGACAGTCTTGGCCATACACATAAAGCCCAGGTCGTTGGGATGACTGCCGTCTACGGTACAATACTCGCGCAGGTCATCGGGGAAAAGGGTAGCACCGTCAATAAAGTAAACATTCTTGTCGCCTGCCGCCACCGCCTCTGTATAGGTCTTATATATTATGTCCCTGCGGCGGTCACTAAGCTTTGCACCGATAGTCTCTGCCATAGGTCTGCTCATAAATATAATGGGCATGTCGGGATTTTTAGCCCTTACAATTTCAAAGAAAGGCTTATGCGTAACCTCCAGATGCTCTGCCGTGGGAGCGTTATGGTCGTAGTCATACACAAAAATTTCCGGATGCAAGTCGGCTATGTATTCGGCAATTTCCGGCTCGCCCTTGGCGCTGCCCGAAAAGCCCAGATTATATATGGCACAGTCGTACATCTTGGCTATTATACCGTCGTAGGAGTTACCTGCACGGCAAGCGCATCCCCCCTGTGTGATAGAAGAACCGTAAAACAGCACCATACCGTGGCTTTGCGGGGAAGGCGGAAGCAGCTGGCTGTTCTCGTCAATGCCTATATAAAGGTCGGTAAGTCCGCCGTAAAGGGGCAAGGCTATTGTAACGTCCACAAAATCGCTGTTGGGCGCATCGTCCTTACGGGCAATATTTGCGCCGTCTTCAAACCAAAGGTCGTCGGTCCTTATGCAGCAACACATTTTAATAAAGCGCATATCAGCGCCGCTATCCACATATATTTCACAGCCCGTAGAGCCGGAAAGGGGCATGTGGCGCATATAGAAAGTGTTAAGCTTTTTTGCTTTTATTGCCACAAAGGGAGAATTTGTGCGGAAGCGTATCCTGCCGCCTGCCGTATGACGTGAAAGATTTTCGATAGAGGGGTTTATTTTGGACAGCTCTAAGGGCAAACGGCTGAAAATGCCGTCCTCTCCCTTATGGTGCAGACCGCTTATCTCTGCGGCGCAGTCAATGGAATTATACATTTTAATGGTGGGGAAACGGGTAACAAGCGCCTCCGAGGGGGCAAAATTTTTGTCAATTTTTTCAATATGCAAGCTCATTTGCTTACCGCCTTTCTCATATAGGGATTATATTTTCTTTCGTCGGATAAAGTACTTTCCCTTTCGTGGCCGGGGTACACGCCGTAATCACCGGGCATTGCGTGAAGGAGGCGCAAAGATGCCATCATCTTACCGAGGTCGCCACCCTGAAAATCCGTCCTGCCCATACCGCCCCTGAAAAGGGTATCACCCGTAAACATCATATCGTCGAAGATATAGCAAACAGAGCCTTCCGTATGGCCCGGAGTGTGGATAACCTGAAAGTCAAAACCGCAGATGCTTTGATATCTGTCCCTATCTCCGAAAACGATGTCTGCCTTTTTGAAAGGCCAAGGATTTTCCCTGAGGATGCCCGATATAAGGTCACGCTCCAAAAGCATATTAGCGTCCGCCTTATGGATAGCAACCTGCGTTTTTTCCGTACGAAGTCTGTCCACCGCCAAAATATGGTCAAAATGGCCGTGGGTCAGGAGTATAAGCGCAGGGTATGCATCCATATCGTGCAGGGTGCTTTTTATAAGTATAGCGTCATCACCGGGGTCAATAACAACGGCGGCACGGCTTCCTTCCTGCTTAATAATATAGCAGTTAGTGTCAAGTCTGCCGACAACAATTCTTTTAAGCGTATAGGGCATTATAATCACCTCTCTCTTTTTGATTATAGCACACAAAACCTAAGGGGTAAAGAATTTTTTTGCGTTTTTGGAATATTTTGCTGTATTGCTGATAATAATATCAACGAAAATAAAAAGAGAGGTGACACCCCCCATGACAGACAAAGAGCTTATGTATGTTGAAGACGCACTTTCCCACGCACAGTTTTTAAAGACCCAATGCGACGACACCGCAAGCAAGCTTAGCGATCAAAGCCTTAAGAGCTTTGTTGCAGGACTTTCAAGCAAGCACCAGGAAATATTCGGCAGCTTTTACAGTTTACTTTAAAGGAGATAAGGCCATGGATGACAAAAAGCTTATGGAAACAATGCTTTACGCCGTTAAAAGCACCTGCGATTTATATTTACACGGCGCAATAGAATCCCCCACAGGCAATGTGCACGGTGCGTTCAGCAACGCTTTGGAAGAGGCTTTGGAAATGCAAAACCAAATCTACAGCAAGATGAGCGAAAAGGGCTGGTACACCACCACACCTGCGCCTCAGGCACAGATAGACCAAACGGCAAACAAGTTCTGTTGTCAGTAACAAACAGATGCGCACTTCGTAAGGAAGTGCGCATTGTACTTTTATAAATTTGCGAATATTGCGGCTCCTTTGTTTTTAAGCCACACATACAACCCAATGCATACAACAAGCAGTACTGCCACTACTGCGCCTAAGAACACCAAGGGGCTTATCGCATCACGCAGTAACCAATACATACCGCCAAGCGCCGCCGTAAGCGCCCAACCGCCCATAAGACACAGGGTCACGGGCAGGCTTTGCTTTACAGGGACTGCCTCGTTTGTCCAGTCAAGGTTTGGCATTTTAAGGTTAAGGCACAGCCCTGATAAACACATAAACACAAGATACGCGCCCACCGCGGCAACAAAAAGCAGTGCATAACCGAAAGCTGGACGAATAACATAGATAAGCGCCGCGGCCAACAACGCCGTGGGGGGTGCTGCAATTGCCATGTGGAGCTTTATTTTTGCGGTCAGCACCTGCATGGGTGACACGGGCAAAACTTGCACAAGCCACAGATTTTTACCCTCCAGCGACACAGAAGGAGCTGTGATATAGTTCATGGACATGGCGGTACACATAAGGGCAACCGCTATCAGCGGCAAAACGCCTGCAGGTATAGGTAGTGATTCAAGCAACAGAGTAATTTTGCCGCCTTTTATAAATAACACCACGGCGGTGACTGCCAAAACCACGGAACCAAGCCCGCAGTTAAGCATATAGGTTGCGCTGGAAGTAAAACGCTTTAGCTCCTTGCGGAACAAAGCCGAATCAGCGCTTGCGGATTTAAGCCCTTTCATATCAGTATTTTTTGCCGTACTACTGCTTGAAGCAGTGGCTATTTTTAGAAATGTGCGGGCAAGCAAAAAGTACACAAGAGCCACCATCGCCACACAGCAAAGGGCACACAGGAGCATATCCAACCCATCGCCTGCCGCACCCAAGCCCATTTTGTACAGAGGGTACAAATAGCGCTTTACCTTTACGGCATAGAGAGCGGGATTTGCCGCCATAGAGGTGAGCAAGGTATACGCCTTGCTGTATAAAGTGTAGTAACCCACGATAAAGGCGAGGGAAAGTATAACGGTAATATAACTTTTACCCTTTAGCTTTGTGCTTATTAGTGCCACCAACCAGCCAAGCAGGCAGGAAAGGCACAGGACAAACAGACTAAGCACGGGCATACAAGCAAGGGGCATAATTAGCTGTAATGCCGTAAGACCGCCTATATTTACGTAATATGCTGCAAGCGCAGGACCCATTACTATTAGCTGAAAAACAAAGCCCGTCAAGAACACGCCCAAAAGGCGGGAGGCAAGTATGGTGCGCGGCTTTATGGGCATAGCCAAAAGCATATCGTTGTCCTTTGCCAAATACAGGGTGGAGTAAGTGCTGAACACACTGCCCAGGACACCAACCGCTACAGCCATAAGCCCCATTACCGCAAAATACATCCAGGTGAAGCCTGCGCTGACAAAGGGCACACAAAGCAACTCCGCCATAAGGTACATATAAAAGCCTACGCTGGCAAATACCAAAAGATATATAAGCACATACGTTATCAAAGGCTTTGCCTTTGATGCTTTTTTGCCGTTTTTAGGCCTTGCTTCTCGGCAAAAAATCTCAAGCAGCTGTTTTTTAAGAAGAGTTTTAAGCATTTTCTGCCTCCAGATCCAAGAACACTTCTTCAAGAGAGTCGTCACCCTTAACCTCTTCCATAGTGCCGCTTCTTACAAGAACACCGTTTTTGATTATTGCCACCTTATGGCACAGTTTTTCCGCTACCTCCAGCACATGGGTGGAGAAGAATATTGCGCCGCCCTCTGCGCATATCTGCGCCATTATCTGCTTAAGGGCGTGACTTGCCTTTGGGTCAAGGCCTACAAAGGGTTCGTCCATAATTATAAGCTTTGGACGGTGAATAAGGGCAGAGATTATGGCAAGCTTTTGCTTCATACCGTGAGAATAGGAGGATATAAGCTGTGACAGATTATCGTACAGCCCGAAAATGTCGGCGTATTTTTTTATATTCGCCTTACGTTCTTCCGCAGGAATTTTAAAGATATCCCCTATGAAGTTTAAAAACTGCAGTCCCGTCATGAACCCGTAAAGGTCGGGGTTGTCGGGTATATATGCCAGCTTTGATTTGCAAAGCACAGGGTCCTGTTTTATAGACGTGCCGTCTATAAAAATATCGCCGCTGTCAAATTGCAAAATGCCGCAAGCCGCCTTTATAGTGGTGGTCTTACCTGCGCCGTTATGACCGATAAAGCCGTAAATTTCTCCCGCTTTTATGTGCAGGCTTAAATTATCCACCGCCTTTTTTGTGCCGTAACTTTTGCAAAGCTTGTCTATTTTAAGCATATATAACGCCTCCGTTTGTTGATATCATTATGATATCATGCAGTATTTGTTTTGTCAATAGGAAAAACGCCTTATAATAAGACGTAATTCTATTTATTTTTTAGTTTTCATCTTCTTCAGCAGGGGATTTTGCCTAATCTGCTTATAGTCCATAAGCGTTATCCAAAACATAAGCGCCCAAAGATAAAACACATATTTGGGCATAATCTCTATAAACAGCAAAACTGTAAATACGCCGCACACAATCATTTTTAAAAACAGGGCGGCGTTCACTTCGTCCTGCTTTTTTCGGCTGAAGCTAAGCAAAAGAAGTGCCTGCATAAATATGCCGATATAGTGATAACCTGAAAACGCATAATGGGTAAACCTTTTGTTGGGGCCTACATCGCCGTAATAATATATCCTTGATATGCCCTCTTTGTAATGCCCGTAGGTATTGGTTACCTTATTAAACAAATGCTTTACGTACCTTGTGGGTTTTTCGTTATACCAAGCCAAACGCTTTTTAATAAGAGAAAGCTGGTGGTCATAAAGCTTATCGTCCGGCACCCGGTCTGCAGAAGGATAGTACGCTTCGTAGTCTGCCCTGTTCCACTTGCCAAAAGATTCATAATTTGCGCCTACATACAGGGACCAACCGTAGGGAACCTTTCCACTTCTTCTTTCGGATGAGGATTGAAGTTCTATAACAGAGTCGCTTACAGCGGAAATTGCCGCAACAACGGAAATGACCGTGCAAAAAATCAAAAGCAATGCCACCGCAAACTTAAGCAAGTAAAGCTTTTTTTGTTTTGTTTTAAAAAAACGGGCAAGGCCATAAAGGGCAAAGGCGATAAACGCAACATACCCCATGGGGTTGCATGCGGTACCGATGCCCAAAGCAAGTGCACCCGCAAAAAGCAAAGCTGTTTTTAACGCTGCCTTTTTGCAACGGGGCAAACCGTCAAACAGTACCCACGCAAAAGCGGTTATGCCAAAATACAAAACCGTCTCGTGAAGCTGTAAACAGGCAAGGCAAATTTCCGGCAAAAGCATAGAGAAAGCGACGACGCCGTAAAACGCAATTGTCTTGTCTGTATAACGTTTTATTACACAAAACCACGCCGCGTAGCTTAAAGAGTACAGCAGAGAAAAGTAGCAACCCAAAGATATATATCCGGCGCCAAACAGCGCCCCCCACGGATAACAAAACAGCGTAAGGTTTACATAACGGGTATACATTGCGGCGTAATCGGAATCTTTGTATATATAGCCCCGTTCCAACAGCTGTGATAAAAACCTATGCGGCGCGGACAAATCCTCCAGCGCGGCAAAATCGCAGTCCAACACAGCTACCGTAACAATGCGCACAACAAAGCTTATGCCGAAAATGTAAAGAGCCAAGCGCAAAGCTGAGCGCCTTTGCGCCCATTTTTTAAGCCTTGGCTTTAGCCTTTTAAGGGCGAAAAAGCCCGCAATTATAAGCCCCGTCAGCAATGAGATAAAGACTAACCGTTCGGGAACGCTGACAATTCCGAACACCCGGCCGTCGAACAAAAAAAGATATATCTTGCTGACAAATATAAACCCTGCTATGAAGGCAAAAAACCAATATGTGCTGCGTGTTATAAACTTTGACATTTTTGCCTTCTTCCTTTCATGTTTCTATAATCACAATATAAAAAGGGTGCACGGTTGCTTTTAATGCTTTTTGTGCACCCTTTAAAATTTACCAGCAAATGCCCTGCATTACGGGAAGAAAACCGTCAGCCTCGGCGGCGGTATAATCAACACGTGCACCGGTTACGGGGTCATACAGATATTGATAGGAGAACACGCAAAAGCCGTCCACGGTGTCAAGATTTTCTGCTATCCACTCAAAAGAGCGCTTTAGTATATCGCTGTTCTCTATCCACTCGTTGGCGCCTGCGGCACCTGCATATTGGTCGTATTTGCCAACCTTATGGAGGCTGACACCCAAAACCATGTCCACACTTTCCTCGGTATTCATAGCTATCCAACGTTGGGAAAGTCCGTCAAAGGGCACGGTGGCGTGGTCAAAGCCGAAATATATCTGAGGGCATATATAATCCACATAGCCCGGAATGGTACACCAAGTTTTCACATCCGCACCAAGAGTGTTCATATTGTTGTCGATATTACCTGCAGGAGAGATACCGAAAAGCATATCTTTGTTCTCCGCCTTAATCCCATCATAAATCTGCTTAACAAGCAGGTTGACGTTATTTTTGCGAAAGTCAATAAGAGCTTCGTACTCGTCCTGTGCATCAAATGCCGCCTTGTCGTAGCTTGCGTCAAGAGCAGGATAGAAATAGTCGTCCATGTGTACACCGTCCACATGGTAATAGCGGCAAATTTCAACAGCTACAGCGGTTATATAGTCCCTTACTTCTTCATAAGCGGGGTTAAGATAATAACGCCTTGAGGTCTTAAACAAATAAGTAGAGGACTTTTCGGGGTCATTATACCACTGCTTTATGAGATAGCTGTCGTTAATATAGGGCATCTCGTCAATAGCGCAAGCACGCATTGGGTTTATCCACGCTTGAAAGGACAGCCCATGCTTATGGGCGGCGTCTATCATAATTGGCATAAGGTCGTACAGGGAAGTGTTGCCGTAAGTAGCGGCGGTAAGCTTTGCTGTGTCGCTATCCTTTAAATTTTGGTCAGCATCACGGTTGCTGTTGCCGTTTAAATAATCGCTCCAGGGATAGTATTTGGAAAGGTACATACTGTCCCCGTCGGGATGCACCTGAACAACTACGGTATTGAAGCCGCTGTCATTAATATTTTTCATAATAACATTAATTTTTGAGGTAAAATCATCCTCAGTGCGCTGTACGCCTGCTTCATAATCATAGTATACGGGTATAAGGTCCAGCTGAGAAAGCCAAATTGCCTTTTTGTTTTCGTAGTTAAGGGGCGTGTAGTCTGCGTTTGCGCCTTGGGGAAGCTCTTCTCTTTCGGCAAGCAAAGGATCCTCAAGGGGGACAGACGCAGACTCTGCCGCCGTAAGCCCGTTACTTATTTGAAGTATTATGGAGGTGTCGCTGTTGTCTATCAAACCCGATGTTTTGCTTTGAGCTACAACGGTACCTGCAGTACTGCCTTCCTTATGGCAGTACACGGTCCTGACGTTAGTGTAGCCGGCCGCTTTTACTTCAGCCAGCGCCTCGTCTTCAGTCATACCGCAAACATTTGGAATCTCTGCAGTGGTTTCAGCTTCCTCACTCGTGGCGTCCGACACAAAGGATTCCGTTTGAGGCTCCTCGGTCTTGCCACAGGCGGCAAACGAAAGCAACAACGCTGCCGCAAGCATCATAACTAACAGTTTTTTCATAATTTTGCTTTAATTAAGCCTTGTATCTACGTATTCCGCCACAAAGCTCATAAGATTATCTATCTCTTCCTTGGTGGAGGGAACGCGCTCTCCGTTTACGGCGCTTAAAATATTGCCGCCGGAGAAAAGAGAGAAGCCGCTGCAATGTCCGTAGCCTATAGCATAATCAATACAGGTCTTGAGCACGTCTTTGTTATTTACCCACTCGGAGGTAGAACCTTCTGCCGCAGGGCTAAGGTCCATACCGGGGATAAGTCTTATCTTGTCGTTTTTGATAAGGGAATGCCATTGAGCATAACGCTTATCAAAGGAAGAATTGCCGTAATCCATACCTTGGTAAAGCTGAGGCATAATATAATCCACATAGCCCTCACCCGCAAGCCAGGTATCTACATCCGCAAACAAGCTTCTTGTATAGGAAAGACTGCCTGCAGGAGAGATGCCGAACATAACATTGGGGTTTTCTGCCTTAACGGCGGAGTAAAGGCCGCTTACAAGAAGATTTACGCTGTGGCGGCGGAAAAATGCCTGATCGGAAAACTCGGTTTGTGCCTGGAAGGCGGCGCGGTCATATTCAAATCCCATGTTGTTGGGATAGAAATAGTCATCCATGTGTATACCGTCTACATCGTAATATCTTACAATCTCGGCAGCGCCGTCAATGATAAGCTGACGCACTTCCTCATAACCGGGGTTGAGGTACAACATATTGTCGCACTTTATAACGTAGTCATCCATATGCTCTTCTGTAAACTTGCGAAGACCGTAGCTGATATTAACAAGTTCTACCGAAGTGGGGTTCATACAACGGAGAGGGTTTATCCAACCGTGGATACTAAGCTCCAACGCATGGGCTTCCTCTACCATTATTTCTAGAGGGTCGTAGGTAAAGTCCGCACCGTACATACCCACAACGTACTTTGAGGGGCAGTAGTAAGCGGAGGGATAGAAGCTATCTCCGTTAGGACGAAGCTGTACAAACAAGGTATTAAAGCCAAGGGCTTTAAGGCCGCCGAAGAGTGTCTTTACTCTTTCGGTAAACTCTTCTTTGCTGCGCTGTGTGGTGCCGTTTTTATAAACGTTTTCCATATCGTACTGAGAAAGCCACACAGCCTTCATGTACTCATAGTTTATGGGTTGATAGGCGCTGTTTTCGCCCTGAGACAGCTCGGTACGGGATTCTACCAAAGCGCTTTGTTTATAAATCAATGCCTGTGCACCTGCGGTGGGGCCGCTGGAAACGATGACAAAGCATTTTGTGCCGCGCTCATAGCTTTGGCCAACGGTAAGGTCTACCTCTGCAATTTGACCTGCGGGCACGTCGTCCGAGTTCTTTTCACGCACTTTAACGGTAAAGCCTGCGTCCTTAAGGGTTTGTTCTGCTTCTTCAGGGGTCATGCTCATAACATCGGGCATAACTATATATTCACTGTCAGCATCGGGGGTGTTGCTTGCAGTATCGGAGTTCTCCGCAACGACAGACTCCTCTACGGAGGATTTGTCGGTTTCCTTTTCGTTTTCCTTAGCTTTGTCACCGCAAGCGACAAAGGCAAACAACATAATAACGGAGAGAAGTATTGCCAAAAGCTTTTTCATAAAACCTTACCTCTTTTCTGCGGCAAATTTTATACCGCAAATATACAGAGACATTATAACACAGCCTTTTATCTATGTCAACAAAATAAAAGAGGCATACAATGGTACAAAAGGAGGTTTTTACATGGCAAATGTTTTCTTAAGCCCCTCTACCCAAGAATACAATCCTTACTACGACGGCAACGGCAACGAAGAATACTACATGAACCTTGTGGCGGATGGGATAGAACCATATCTTAATGCGGCAGGGATAAGCTTTGGCAGAAACGACCCTGCAGGCAGGGTCAGCAACTCGATTGCGTTGTCAAACCAAGGGAATTACGGCTTACATCTTGCGTTGCACACCAACGCCGCGGGTGCGGGAAATGCAGGAAACGTAAGGGGGATAGACATATACTACTACCGTGACAGCCCCGGAGGAAAAGCAGCGGCGGAGGCCCTTGCGGAAAGACTGCGCACCATATATCCGGGTACGGTACGCACCCTGCCGAATACAAGCTTTGCGGAGTTACGCTCCACACGGGCGCCTGCCATATTAGCCGAAATAGGATACCACGACAACGCTGAGGATGCGGAGTGGATACGGGCAAACATCGACGCCATAGCCAAAGCCACAGCGCAAGCGGCAGCAGATTTTTTAAACGTGCCCTTTGTAGACATACAACCCGTTGCGGAAACAGGCTTGGTAAGCACGGGCGGCGGCAAGTTGAACATACGGGATGCACCTGATTTGCAGGCAAATATCATTGGGCAAGTACCAAACGGCTCGACCCTTAATCTTTTGGGAAAGGAGGGTGACTGGTACAGGGTTAACCGCGGCGGAGTTACGGGTTATTCCTACGGTCAGTACATCAAACCCGTATAACAAATCGTCCCATGAAGCCTGTCGGCTTCAAGGGGACCCCGACATTTACCCCTTGAAGCCTGTCGGCTTCAAGGGGACCCCGATAAAAAAACAGGTCGAGATGCTTTTCGGCATCCCGACCTGCGATTTTATTGAATCAGCTTTATTCGCCTTGAGCCTGCTGTTGTGCAGCAGCGTTTTTAGCTTCTTCTTCCTTCTCTATCTTTGCGTTAATGTCACGCCAACCTTCAAGCTCGGACTTGTTAAAGTTGGGAGCGCCGTTGTAGTAATGCTCTACATCGGGAAGCTTGGAAGAAACAGCATAAGAGTTCTTATAGAATACCAATGCGATTGCGGGACTGTCTTCAACAAGAACGGTTTCCATCTTATGGAGAAGCTCTGCCTTCTTGTTGCGGTCAGAGGTATATACCGCCTGTTCTGCAAGTGCATTATATTCTTCGTTATTGTAACCGGTAAGATGAGTATCCACAAAATCCTTATCTCTGATATCTACCGTGCCGCCGGAGAAACCGGAAGCGAAGGGAGCGAGATATGCAAGAGCATTTGCAGAAGACAGGGAGAGGTCGATAGCTAATACGTCAAAGGGCTTGTTTGCGGTGCCGTAAAGGAGGCTTTGGAGGTAGTAAGCGTTATCCTGAGTTTCACCCTTAACCTTAACGTCAAAGCCCAAGCTGCTCCACACTCCCGCAACATATTCAGCAACAGCCTTATTTGCGCCGTTTTCTTTCTCTTCCACATAACTGATGGTGAAGGAGCCGGAAGTAACCTTTGCCTGCTTAAGAAGTGCCTTTGCGCCCTCTACATCCGTCTTATAAAGACTGCCGCCCTTAGAACGGAAGGAACTGCCGCTTGTGGTGTTAAACACGCCGTTGGGAACAAAGCCCGTTGCAGCTGTTGCGCCGCAACCAACTATCCTTGCTATTTCGGTCCTGTCAATAGCCATGCTGAGGGCTCTTCTTACTTCCTTGGACTCAAAAAGCTTGTTTTCGGTATTGAAGTAGTACACATAGCTTGCAAGGGCATCCTTAGAGCTTACGGAAACAGAACCGTAGGTGTTGGGATTAAACTCTGCCAAGTAGTATACGCTGCCTGCCTTATAATCTGCAGCAAGCTGTTCTAAAGAACCAACCTCTTCGCCGTTAGCATTAACGCCGCCGTTAAGTTCGCAAATAATCTTATAGGGGATAACCGCCTCGTCAAGCGCCTCGTCTTCCTCATCGTTACGGAAATAGTGCTTATTTCTTTCAAATTCCATATAACGCTCGGTATCCTTACCGCCTACATTGTAGGAACGGAGGAAGAAAGGACCGCAGCTGAGTATATCAGAAACGTTAACTTTGGTAGACCATTCTTCTGCGTTTTCCACCTTATCTTCACGAAGGGGTGCAAACGCTATATTTGCAACAACTTCTGCAAACTGGGCAGCAACCTCGTCGCCGTTGTTCTTAACATATCCGTCTTCGAAGGTAACTTCTATTCTCTTATCGTCAGCGGCAACAAGACCCAAGTCATCACTGGTCATATCACCGAATTTTACGTTTTTAGCATTCTTTATGCAATAAAGAAGAGATGCATAGGGGCTGTTACTGTCGGGGGAAAGGATACGCTTCCACGCATACACAAAGTCATCCGCAGAAAGAGCTCTGCCATCGCTCCAGCCTGTTTCTTCAAGGGTGAAATACATTTTATCTTCAAGATAAATATCGTCGTAGAAATAGCCCCACTCGTTGGCAACATACGCCTCAAGCTCACCTTCGCCGTTAATAGCGGTAAGCGTAGAGTATACAAGGCTGTAAACCTTTGCTGCATCCGCATCCACAGAATAAGCGGAAGGGTCAAAGGTGTTGGGAAGAGTTGCAACGCCCATTTTAATCATGGCGCCCTTTTCGTCTTCCTCAAGCGTGGTGCCGTTGCAGGCAACAAGAGTGCCCAAAAGCATACAGGATATTAATAATAAACATAAAACTTTTCTCATTTCTACCTCCGGAAAAAAGCACGTTTGCGCAGAATTTATCAACAATCATTATAGCACTAAAAACGCCAACAGTAAAGCCCTAATTTAACTTTTTATCATTTGCACAAAAACCAAAGCGGTAATTTGTGCAAAACGCTTATTTTACTGTTGTTTTTTTGATGTTTGCTTATCTTTTTTAAAAACAATAAGCTTGCTTAGCACATAATTGAGAATTATAACCACAATCATGGACAAAAGGCCCGACAAAGAGTCGTTCCAACCGGCAACCCTAACCATTAGGTACATCATAAGCACATCCAAGCCGAAGGTTATAAGGCGTGAAGCAATAAACTTAAAAAACTCCTCTATGCGCGCCTTGCCCTTGGCTGTGGAGCCAAAAACCATACCTCTGTTTGTCACATAAGCAAAAAGAATGCCTGCCACATTGCGAAGCACCGTTGCCCACATATAAGACGAATCGCCTAAAGAGTGTAACCAACCCTTATAGTATTTTTGTATACCGATGATACCTAAATCAAATCCGTTACAAAGATAAAATACTATAAGAGACACAAGGGTGGTAAGGGCGCCGAAAAACAGATACAACCCTTTTTCCGTATGGAAAACCCAATTCCAAAGCTTGGATATAAATTTCTTCATAATGCAATCACTCTCCGCAGAGTATTATACATAAAAAACGGCCTGCCGTCAAGGGGTGAGATAAAAACGGGACAAAAAAGGGATGAAATCTAGGCGGTGACGGTGTTATACTGAAGGCGTAAGGGAAAACCACGCATATTTTTGCAGAAAGGAAGGAAAAAATGAAGAAGCGCAGGCCGCCTGAAGAGGCGGTCTTTTTGAATGCGGAGGACTGCAGGCAAAGACTTGCGGACTATTTTGAAAAGCATCTTGCAGAGAGAAGTGAGCTTGTGGCGGAGGTGGAATATCTTGCGGAATATTTGGGCTCGACTCGGCAAGGTCTTTTTGCTATGGAGCAGGACAAGG
>JAZSIW010000067.1:0-2035 GCA_045534025.1 Eubacteriales bacterium
GTTAAGGTTCATCAGAGAATAGTGGAAGGTGCAAGAACGAGAACTCAGATTTTTGAGGGCACCGTTTTTGCAAAGAGAAACAGCGGGGTTAGCGAAACCTTTACCGTTCGCCGTATTTCCTACGGTGTCGGCACCGAGAAGACCTTCCCCATTCACAGCCCTAACGTACAGGATGTTACTGTTGTTCGCCGTGGTAAGGTTCGCCGTGCGAAGCTTTACTATCTGGGTGTTAGGGTTGGCAAATACGCTAAGGTCAAGGAAAAGATCTAAAGTATTATGCGAGGTACAAAGTGTCTGTCTTGGCGGACACTTTTGTATTATCGCGCGTGCGTGCGTGTGCGCACACGTGCGTGGTAATTTTTTAGGAGCATTTTGTTATGTCTGATATTTTAAGAACCGATGACGGTGTTGATGAGGCCGAAAATCCGATAACGGAAAACGAAACAGAGGAAATTATTATTCCGACGGAGGAGGAAAACTTACCGCCTCCGCAGGAGAAGCCGAAAAAAAAGAGAAGGCAATCTGTTTTTGCTGACATTTTTGACTGCTTTGAGACTTTTGGTGTTGCTCTTGTGCTGATGATGATTGTCTTTATCTTTGTGCTTAGATTTGTTACGGTAGTCGGCATCTCCATGAACAACACTCTGCAGGACTTGGATAAGCTTGTAATATCCGATATGTTCTACACCCCGAAAACCGGAGATATAGTGGTACTTGATGCAGAGGGCAAGCCGCCGATACAGGAAAAGTATATCATTAAGCGCATTATTGCCACAGGCGGTCAGACCGTAAGCATAGACTACGACAGTTGGAAGGTTACGGTTGACGGAAAAGTGCTTAAGGAGAACTATGTGCTTAAGCAAAACACGGCTATGAGAAGTGCTTCCTTTGCGTTTGAGGGTGCATACAATCCCGAGGGGGATGATGACATAGCCTTTACCGTACCTGACGGGGCACTTTTTGTAATGGGCGATAACCGCAACAACTCTTCGGACAGCCGCACGGTGGGGTTTTTTGAAGAGGAGCGCTTGTTGGGGCGTGTGCTTTTCAGAATCTCACCCTTTGAGAACTTTGGTGGCGTGGAATGAGTGAACCTATAGTTTGGTATCCGGGGCACATGGCGGCGGCGAAGCGTGCCATAATAAACAGCATTGTTCCCGCAGATTTTGTGGTGGAACTGCTTGATGCACGCATCCCCATGTCCAGCCGTAACCCCGACCTTAAAGAAATATGCAAGGATAAACCAAGGCTTACCTTGCTTACAAAGACCGCTTTGGCGGACCCCAACCGAACCGCCTTGTTTAAAAAGCAGATAGAGGCGGAGGGTGCTTTGGTTATAGCCATAGACAGCAAAAGCGGCGCAGGTTATAACGCCATTGCGCCCGCAATAAAAGAGCTTTGCAAGGAAAAACTGCAAAAATATGCCGACAAGGGCATGGCAGGCAGAAAGATAAGAGGCATGGTGCTTGGCATAACCAACGTGGGCAAAAGCACCTTTATAAACCGATTTACGGGCACATCCAAGGCGAAGGCGGAGGACAGACCCGGTGTAACCCGCAGTACCCAATGGATAAGCGCACCCGGCGGCATAGAGCTGCTTGACACCCCCGGCCTTCTCTGGCACAAGTTTGAGGACCAAAGCGTGGGCGAGAAGCTGGCGTTTACGGGTGCCATAAGGGACGATATACTTGATATTACCGAGCTGGGCGCAAAGCTGGCGGTGCTTCTTCTTGAAAAGTACCCGCAGCTTACGGAGCAACGCTACAAGGTTTCCGCCATTGAAGGGGAACCTATGGAGGAGCTTATAGAGCGCATGGCGAAAAAGAGAGGCTTTTTGCAAAGGGGCGGTGTAGCGGACACCGAAAGGTTTGCCGCCTGTTTGCTTGATGAATACAGGGCAGGAAAGATAGGCAGGATAACTTTGGACTGACGTACGAAGGAGGCTTACCGTAATGCTTAACTGGGATATAGAAAATTCTTATTTTGAGGAAGGCGTAAATGTGCTTTGCGGCTGTGACGAGGCTGGCAGAGGTCC
>JAZSIW010000121.1:0-2839 GCA_045534025.1 Eubacteriales bacterium
TCCCCGTTGTGAGCGAAGCGAACAATGGGGTGTTTCTTCGGGGTCCCCGTTGTGAGCGAAGCGAACAATGGGGTGTTTCTTCGGGGTCCCCGTTGTGAGCGAAGCGAACAATGGGGTGTTTCTTCGGGGTCCCCGCTGCGAACGAATGTGAGCGGTGGGGAGTGCTATAGCTTAACCGTCATAATCTCGTTGCCGGCGGCTTTAACGGCGGAGGCCAGGTCAGAGTAGGACAGCCAAAGGGTTGCGCTGTGGCAGTTGGGATGCACGCCAAGGCGCGTTTCTTCCCTCAGCTTTTCCTCAAATACTACGGTCACCTTGTTTTCCTCGTCGTTGATTATACCAAGGGGCGACACACAGCCTGCTTCTACGCCTAAGTATTTTTGCAATCTTTCTGCCGAGGCGAAGCTAAGCTTGCCTGCGCCAAGCAGTTCGCCAAGCAGCTTTAAGTCTATTTTTGTGTTGTTATGTACCGTTACCAAAAAGTGCTTTTTGCCCTTCTGGTCACGAACAAACAGGTTTTTGCAAACCGTGCCCAGCTCGTAAAGCCCAAGACGCTCCATATCTTCCATGGTGTAAACCGCTTCGTGCTCTGTTATTTCGTAAGGTATATTGTGGCTATTTAAAAAGTCCAAGGTTTTTTGCTTCATTTTTTCGCCCTCCTGCGTTTGCTTTAGTATAGCCCTTGTTTTGGAGTTTGTCAATAAGTCTTGAAAATATGTGGGATATGTGATATACTCGAGTATGCCATAATCCGTATTTTTTCTTCGGCTGTGAAAATACCTACCCCTATTTTGCTGCGGTTATAGTTTATTTAACTGTCGGTTCAGTGTAAAATGATAACAAGCGAAAGTATAACGCTGCGGCGTACGGATTAACAGGAGGTTTGTATGGCACGTGTTTCTACAAAAGCAAACAAAAACATATACCAGATTACCCGTGAAAATTTGGGGCTGACCCGTGAAAAAGCCGCAGAGCTTTTGGAAAGCATCCCGCCCGAGCGTATTGAGAAAATAGAAAACGAACGTTCCATGCCGCACCCCGACGAGATTTTGACCATGGCGGAGAAATATAAAGCACCTTTTTTATGTAACCACTATTGCTCTAACCAGTGTTGCATAGGCCGTCAGTACGTGCCTGAAATAAAGGTAAAAGAACTGTCACAGATAGTGCTGGAGATGCTTGCCTCCCTTAATTCTATGAGCAAGCAAAAAGAGAGGCTGATAGAAATAACCGCCAACGGAAGAATAGACGAGGAAGAGCTAAAGGATTTTGTCTTTATACAAGGGGAGCTGGAGCGGATATCCGTTGCCGTGGAAACTTTGCAGCTGTGGGTAGAAAAAATGCTTGCCATAGGCAAGATAGACGAGGAGAAGTATTTGGCATCCAAAAGAAAATAACACTGCAGAGCTGCGCTTTTCGGAAAGGAGGCGGCAAAGGTGTATAAGCACGAGGAAGGAATAAAGGATCAGACGAAAAAAGAGCGTATCGCCCTTATAATAATGGGCCTGTTTTCGGTGCTTATCGCTGTGTTTATTTGGGGTACACTTAAGCACAAGGGCTTTAACACCGTGTATTTTGTGTGCTACATATTGGTGTTTGCCATGGGCGTTTGGGCCTCTAAGCTGTATTTGTTTTTAACACCCAGACGCAGATACGGAACGGTAAAAGCCATTAAAGACTTCAGACCTACCCTGATAAGAGTCCACGGCGGCGCAAACGGTACGGGGGCGACCTACAACAGCATAGACGTTACCGAGGTCACAATTGTCCTTGATTTGGACAGAGGCGGCACAAAGGAGTACGTGTTTATCTACCGCGGTGACCTTAAAATACTTAAGGCGGGGGACAGAATCGGCATATTCCGCTTTTTGAGGATGCCCGTGTGGGCGGAATAACCCCCACTGCTCACTGCGTTCGCAACGAAACTGCTAATAAAGCAAAAATCCGCACTTTATGATATGCACCCCAAAAGTTAGACACTTTTGGAGGTGCATATTTTTATTGTGCGGATTTTTTACTGTTTTTTATCTCACGAACAAAGTTGGGTGATGGGGAGAGTTAGAAGCACTTTCCGTCCTTGCAGTCCACTGCAGTGTCGCCGCGGTAGCAAAGCTCGTTGGGGCACTGACCCTTTGTAAAGTGGTCGCACAGGTTGTTCACCGTGGTTTCCGCTATATTTTCCAAGGCCTCTTCCGTCAAAAACGCTTGGTGGGAGGTGACGATAACATTGGGCATGGAAATAAGCCTTGCCAGCACGTCGTCTTCCATAATATGCTCCGAATTGTCCTCAAAGAACAAGTCCGCTTCTTCCTCGTACACGTCAAGGCAGGCGGCGCCAACCTTGTGGGATTTTATTGCCGAAAGCAAAGCCTCAGCATCCACAAGCGCACCTCTGGAGGTGTTTATAAGCACTACGCCGTCCTTGCATTTTTCAAGGGTTGCGGTGTTTATGGTGTGGTAAGTTTCGTCCGTCAACGGACAATGCAGGGATATAATATCGCTGTTTTCAAACAACTCGTCAAGCTGTACGTAACGCACGGTGGTTCCGTTGTCCAAATCCGCCGCAGGAAATTTGTCGTATGCAAGCACCTTCATACCAAAGCCGCGGCAGATATCAATAAACACCCTGCCTATGCGACCCGTGCCTATAACGCCCACGGTTTTGCCGTACAGGTCAAAGCCCGTAAGTCCGTTCAGGCTGAAGTTGAACTCCTTTGATCGGTTGTACGCCTTGTGGATACGCCTTATCGATGTAAGAAGCAGAGACATAGCGTGCTCTGCTACGGCGTATGGTGAATACGCGGGTACGCGAAGGACATGAACTCTGCCGTACGCGTGT
>JAZSIW010000122.1:0-5852 GCA_045534025.1 Eubacteriales bacterium
ACGCCATGGCTACGATCCGACTTCATTCGTGACGGGAACCACGAAAAAACACCCCATTGTTCGATTCGCTCACAACGGGGACCCCGAAAAAACACCCCATTGTTCGCTTCGCTCACAACGGGGACCCCGAAACTTCGCGCCACTTTGTGGCACTCGCGGAAACCAAGGTATATTTTTTGCGGCATTTGTCCGCAAAAAATATGGTTTTTTGGTAGGGGGCGGCGCCTCGACGCCCCGAAAAAGCACCCCGTTAACCGAAAAGCCTTGTTTTTTGTCCGTAGGGCAAACAGTTTACTTCCGCCGTAACACAACGGAAAGAAAAAAACTAAAATCTACGCACAAACGTAAAGGCTTACTGCGTTAGCACCTTTGCGTCGCTTTGTGACACCGGCAAAAAATACAGAATAAGTTATGGTTGTGTTCTTAAAAAATTTACAATTACCAAAATCTTCCCTATATTGGGGGTTTGTTAAATTGGCATACATATCGCTTGTGCTTTTGTAAAGAAAACTTGGGTTGATGTTGAAGAAAAAGGGCGCAGGTACTGAAAAAATTGTTAAAAAGGGCTTGACAATTACCTTATTTTATGGTTAAAATAGTTTTTGCTGTTTAAATACGCAAAACTCGGCATTTACAGTTATTTAAGGAGGTGCAAATACCGTGTTAAGAACATATCAGCCTAAAAAGCGTCACAGAAAGATGGAGCACGGCTTCAGAAAGAGAATGGCTACTGCTAACGGCAGAAAAGTGCTTAAAAGAAGAAGAGCAAAGGGCAGAATAAGACTTAGCTATTAATTTTGGCTTATAGATGGTAGCAGCAATGAAGTTCCCTGTTATAAAGGAAAATCATTTGTTTTTAAAAGTCTACGAAAAAGGCAGATGTCAGGTGTCCGAGGGTTTGGCGGTCTATGTGCTTAAAAACCGCAATAAGGATGTGACGGCTGTCGGTTTCACCGTATCTAAAAACAGAGGGAATGCGGTGTTGCGGAACACTGTCCGCAGACGGATGAGAGATGCATACCGCATTCTTTACCCTTTCTTAAAGAAGGGGTATCTTATTGTAATAGTCGCCAGACAACCGTGTATCAACTACAATTCTACCGAGCTTTGCGAGCAGCTTTGCGGTTCTTTTAGGAAGGCGGCCCTGTTTTTGTAATTCTCCGCAGGAAGAAAAAACGGCGGGGTTTTTCGGTTTGCTTTTATGAAAAAAATATTTATCTATCTAATAAGGCTCTATCAAAAGCACATATCTTCGGGCACAAAACGGCATTGCCGGTTTACGCCGACCTGTTCACAGTATGCCATTGAGGCTATTAGTGAATGGGGTGCTTTCAGGGGCTTTTTTTTAGCTTTATACAGGATTTTACGCTGTAACCCTCTGTGCAAGTATGGTTACGACCCGGTACCCCTGAGGAATAAAAAGAAAGGGTAATTTTATAATGTTTGACTTTTTATATGTAATTATCGGTTGGATAATGAAGCTGTGCTACAGCATATCCTTCAACAACTACATCGTTACCTTGTTTATATTTGCATTGGTAATGCAGGTTGTGCTTTTCCCCTTCGGTATAAAGCAGCAGAAATCCTCTGTTAAGCTTGCGTCCATAAGACCTAAGGAAATGGCAATAAGAGAGAAGTACAGGGGCAGAAACGACCGTGCAACCCAACAGAAGATGCAGACAGAGATACAGCAGATGTATCAGGCTGAGGGTTACAGTCCTACAGCAGGCTGTTTACCCCTTTTGGTGCAGATGCCTATAATTTTTGCGCTTTTCGGCGTTGTAAGAATGCCGCTTAGTTATACTACCAATATGGATAACGCAAATGTAGGCGCTCATGAGTATACTATGTATAACTTTTTTGAAGAAGCTTATACAATTGCCCATAATCAGGCAGAAGCTTATGAGCTGAAGATGAGCACCCTTGACCCCGAATCTAAAGAATATAAAGACTATGATAAGAAAGTAAAGGCCCTTATAGGTGAAAATAAAGCTGATACCGATAAAGAAGAAAATGCTGGTATAGCAGACCTTATAGTTGATGGTAACGCCGCTACTTTTACGGAACTTGACCTTATCAAGTTTATGCAAAGCGGTGTTGACGATTTTATGAAGGACTTTGACTATAAAGACGGCAAGTACTCCATAAGTGTGGCAACAGATATTAAAGATGAGCTTTTAAGTAATATAAATGCTGAAAGCATAAGAGGTGAGAGCTTTGCGGATAAGATAGTATATAAGGAATACGTGCTTAATGCCTCCGGCGGCGGCAAGGTGTATGACTTTAACGCAATGCTTGAGGAAAAGGGTATTTATAACCCCGCAGAAGATAAGGACATAGAAAACGGTGCACACTGCCTGCCCAATTTTGAGTTTATCGGCGGTACAACCACCCTTGACTCTCCCGGTTTTAGCCTTACATGGTTGCTTCTTGTACCTGTTTTGGTATTCCTGTCCAGTTTCTTCTCTGCAGAACTGTCCAGAAAGTTTACCACCCAGCCCATAGTGGCTGAAGGTCAGCCCAACCCTAACGGTGGCTTTATGCGCTGGATGATGCCCCTTATGTCCACCTATTTTGCAGTAACTCTTCCCGCAGCAATAGGTATATATTGGGTATTCAGAAGTATTGCTTCCGTTGGCCAGCAATTCGTTCTTTCCAAGATGTATCCTGCACCTGTATTCAGTGCTGAAGATATGAGGCAGGCAGTTAAGGACGTTAAGCAAGCTAAAAAGCGCAAGAAGATAGTTACCATAGAGGTTGACGAAGACGACACCAGCTATGACAGCCTTGCAATAAGTGAAGAACGTGCTGAAAAGATACGTCGCCGTAAGGAAAAGCTTGAAAAGGAAGAAAGCGAAAACTTAAAGAAGTCTGAGGAAAAGAATGCTTTGGTTGACAAGCCTACCCTTAAGGACGAATAGGGACAGAAAGGACAGTTTACTATGATAAAGGAAACCACCGTTTCCGCAAAGACCGTAGAGCTTGCCCTTGAAAAAGGCGCAGAAGAGCTTGGTTATTCTGTGGAAAAGGTTCAATATGAAATACTTGAAGAGGCAAAAAAGGGTATTTTGGGCATAGGTAGCTCTAATGCAAAGATTAGGGTTTACCATGTGGATACTCCCGACGAGATAGCCTATAACTTTATAGTAACTTTGCTTGGTAATATGGGTGTGGAAGCAGAAGTTACCGTAAGAGAAGAAAATGAAGAAGGCGTGGTTATTGATATAAGCGGCGAAAACTTGGGTCTGCTTATAGGTAAGCACGGTGATATGCTTGATTCGGTGCAGTATCTTGCAACCCTTGCCGCTAATAAGGACAGAGACAAGGATGACTTTTACCGTGTTTCCGTAGACGTGGAGGGTTACCGTGAAAAGCGTGCGGAAGCGCTTCGCTCCTTGGCAAGAAGAATGGCGGAGAAGGTACTTCGCTCCCGCCGCAACTACAGTCTGGAGCCTATGAACGCCTATGAGCGCCGCATTATCCACTCTGAGGTTCAGAATATCGAAGGCGTAACAACCTATTCCGTTGGTCAGGATGCGGAAAGAAAGATTGTTATAAGCCTGGAGAAAAAGAAATAAATTTAAAGCCCGGTAATTAGTTAAAACGTTAGAGCCGTTCCAAAAAGGAATGGCTCTTCTTTTCGGGGTGATTTTCGGGATGGTTTTATATTGTTTTATATCGGGTCGTCGAGGGCGCCGACCCCTACCGGCGTTTGTTTTGTTTACGCATGGAAGGTGGCGGTTTTCCTCGGTGCTTTGTTTCGGACAGTCGAGGACGGTGAGTCTCTACACACAAAACCGATGTTATACAATACCATTTTTCGCTTCAGCGATAAAATACTTTAATTTTCTATTTTAACTTTTTGGTTAAGAGCAACTATAGGCGCAAAAACCCATCACAGGGTGGTAGGGGTCGGCGGCCCTCGACGACCCGAAACAAGGCACATAGATAAGGCGTAACATTTTAACATAACACGCAACGGTTATATTGTAGTCCGCAAGGCAGCACATATATAAAATGCTGTGTTTTCCTTTGCCACGCAAGCTTTGTATTTAGCCACTTAAATTACCAACTTAACAAAAAACCTCCTCTAAACGGAGTTTTTTGACCTTAGAACCCATCATAACCCTCAAAAGAAGTATGACGACTTCTTGGAGACCCTGACAAATAAAGGCTTTGCGGCATTTGCCGCAAAGCCTTCCTTATTTTTTCACTCTTCACTTACGAACATAGTGAGTGATGGGGCGTTTTTTCGGGGTCCCCGCTACGAATGAAATGAGTAGTGGAGTTATCTACTGAGCAGCGTTTATAATAACTGCGAAATCGGGAGCCTTAAGAGAAGCGCCGCCGATAAGACCGCCGTCAACGTTCTTCATGGAGAGAAGCTCTGCTGCGTTGCCTGCGTTCATGGAGCCGCCGTACTGAATAGTGGTAGCTTCTGCAACAGCTTCATCGTAAAGGGAAGCAACAACGCCTCTGATAGCTGCGCAAACCTCTTCTGCCTGTTCAGCAGTAGCGGTAAGGCCGGTGCCGATAGCCCAAACAGGCTCGTAAGCGATGATAACGTTAGCCATATCTTCCTTGCTTACGCCTGCAAGGTCAAGTTTAACCTGCATGGAAACGATTTCTTCGGTGATGCCGGAGAGACGTTCTTCCTTAAGTTCGCCAACGCAGAGGATAACCTTAAGACCTGCTGCGAGAGCTGCTGCGGTACGCTTGTTAACGGTTTCGTCGGTTTCACCGAAGTACTGTCTTCTTTCGCTGTGACCGATGATAACGTATTCTGCGCCAACTGCCTTAAGCATATCTGCGCTGATTTCGCCGGTGAAAGCGCCGCTTGCCGCCCAGTGAACGTTCTGAGCTGCCAACTTGATGGGGCTGCCTTCGATAGCCTTAGCAACAACTGCAAGGTCAACAAAGGGAACGCCTGCAATAATGTCGCAACCGCTAACGTCCTTGCCTGCGATTTCTGTCTTTATAGCCTCGATAAGAGCAACTGCTTCATCGGGGGTCTTGTTCATCTTCCAGTTACCTGCGATAACTGTTTTTCTTGTAGCTTTGTTCATAATGTATATTTTGAGCGGTTTAGCGAACAAACCGCCCAACCTTTCTGTTATTTAAATGATATTACGTATTTTCAGACCATATTTCAAATTCACGCCAAAAACTTCGTATTTTCTGCGGACAGATGCCGCAGAAAATACACCTTAGTTTCCGCAAGTGCCACGAAGTGGCGCGTCGACGGGAGTGAACGGAAATGGTGCTTTTATTTATCTTGGGGTCCCCGTTGCGAACGAATGTGAGCAATGGGGTGTTTATTTGGGGTCCCCGTTGCGAACGAATGTGAGCAATGGGGTGTTTATTTGGGGTCCCCGCTGCGAACGCAGTGAGTAGTGAGGAATTTTTTATTTGTCTGTCATTGCTTCTATACCGGGAAGAGCCTTGCCTTCAAGATATTCAAGGGAAGCGCCGCCGCCGGTGGAAATGTGGCTCATCTTGTCGCCGAAGCCCAAGGTGTTAACAGCTGCTGCGCTGTCGCCGCCGCCGATGATGGTGGTTGCGTCGGTTTCTGCAAGTGCTTTAGCTACTGCGATGGTACCCTTAGCAAGGATGGGGTTTTCAAATACGCCCATAGGACCGTTCCAAACAACGGTTTTAGCGTTCTTAACCTCTGCTGCAAAGAGCTCACGGGTCTTTTCACCTATATCAAGGCTCATCATATCAGCGGGGATAGCGTCAGCCGCAACGATAGTGGTTTCTATTTCAGCATCGATAGGATCGGGGAAGTCCTTAGTGATGGTGCAGTCAACGGGAAGAAGGATCTTAACGCCTTTTTCTTCAGCGTTCTTAAG
>JAZSIW010000070.1:0-7318 GCA_045534025.1 Eubacteriales bacterium
GACCTTATCCTGGCAGATCGATCTACGGGGCAGATAAATGCAATACGTCAGGCTCTTGAAGAATGCGGGCTGGATATACCCGTTTTTGGTATGGTGAAAGACGAGCACCACAAGACACGCACCCTTACCGACGGAGAAAACGAGCTTTCGCTGAACACTCCGCAGGATATATTTGCATTTATATACAGGCTGCAGGAGGAGGTACACCGTTTTGCCTTGTCGCGCATGGACAAACGGCGCCGCAACGCAGCAAAAAAAAGCATTCTGACACAAATAAAGGGTGTGGGCAGTGCAAAGGCAGAAGAACTGCTTAAAGCCTTTGGCGGATTGGCGGAGTTAAAAAAAGCCACTGCAACGCAAATTGCCGCCGTCAAGGGCATAAACGAGGAGACTGCACAGCGTATATGCGACTTCCTGCGGGAGAACATAAAATGAAAAAGCTTATAGCAATAATAACGGCGTTGTTCATGCTTTGCACACACATAAGTGCAGGCGCGACAACGGTATCTGTTGCACCTGCACTTGGTATAGGCGGCGACAGGCTTACTGTGGCAGTGCGTATAGACGGTAATTCCGTGATTACCGCCGCCGCATTGGAAATTGAATATAACAGCCGAAAGTTAAGTTATCTTTCCTATGAAAAAGGGGAAAAACTTAACGCGGAGCTGTGCACGGTTAAAGAGACGGAAAGCGGCAAGCTTAGGTTTAGCTTTACCGACAGCGAACGCAACTACTTAGGCGACGGAGTGTTGGTGTATCTTAATTTTTCTGTAAATAACGATGTGACGGGCACGGTGGAAATTACGCCCACGGTTACGGAAGGCGCGTTGTTCGACCTGCACTATATAGAAATGGAATATACAACAGAGGCGGGCGACATATATATACTACCTTCCTCGCTTAAGGACGAGTTGGAAGTAAAAGGCGAGCTTATATACATGAACAGAAGCTTTGCGGCGGTAGAGCTTTCCCAGCGTTTGGGAAGGGAACTTAACATAAAGCAAAGCTACGGCTACGTAGGCAGCGGCTGCAGGATAAGCTATAACGGCAACAGCTTTTACACGGTTTATATGGGTGACGTAAACGGAGATGCCGCCGTAAACACGGCAGATTATTTAAAAGTACGCGCACTGCTTTGCGGTGCGGCTTCCTTATCCAAACCTCACAGGGCGGCATCGGACATAAACGGTGACGGCACAAACAGCACTGCCGATTTGCTTAGCCTAAGGAATCTGCTTTCCGCCACGTAAAAACTTAAATAAAAAGCGCAAAAAACTATTGACAAGGGAGCAAAACTGTGTTAGAATACATCTTGCGCAGAGGGGAGTTCCCCTGTCAGCGCCTGAAAAATAGCGGGTTTGTGTAAAGGTAGCACGACAGACTCTGACTCTGTTTGTGAGGGTTCGAATCCTTCACCCGCTGCCAGAAAAAAGCACTTGCTTTCGCAAGTGCTTTTTTCTGTTATATTCACGTTATAGGCTAGCCAAAGCATTGTAATCCGAAATTTTCGTTGACCTATCGGTGCCGAAAGTTTTTTGCCGTTGACAATTATGACAAATTGTCATATAATACAACTTGCTTAGCTTAATATAACAAAATCTTTCGGAGGGATAAAATGGCAAAGAAAAAGAAAGGCCTTGCACCGTTAATAGTATGCATCAGCTTACTGTTGCTTGTTATAGCTTGCGCCTGTGTAATCTACTTTGGTTTTATAAGTGACGAGAGCGAAAAAGACAGGACCACCGAAGAAGAAACGAGTAGGAATGCAAGCGAAGAGGACAGCTACGCCGAAAGCGCCGAGGACAGCGAAAGCGAAGAAGACAGCACCGCAGAAAGCGCCGAGGACAGCGATAGCGAAGAGAGCAGCTCCGCCGAAAGTACCGAGGACAGCGATAGCGAAGAAGACAGCTCCGCAGAAAGCGCCGAGGACAGCGATAGCGAAAAAAACAGCTCCGCAGAAAGCGCCGAGGACAGCGATAGCGAAGAAGACAGCTACGCCGAAAGCACCGAAGAAGATAGCTCTTCCGAATGCGAAGAAACAGAAGAAGACAATGACACGGAAAGCAGCATAGAAATTGAGATAATACCCGACATGGAAGGCAACGAATATATTGGCACTTGGAACGCAGTCAGCGGTTGTGACCACGACAGCTTGGTTGTTAAATCCGACTTTTCTTGCCTGGTGGACGGAAAAACCGAAGGCTGGGTATATCAATCCGACAAGTTTATAATTACCAATTACGAGTACGGCGACAATGTAGTTTGCACCAACGTAAACAACGGTTTTTTGACCATTGTGCGAGAAGGCTTTCAAATAGAAGGCACTATGGAATACCCCATGGAATTTGAGGTATACGCAAAACCAAGCGCCTTGCTTGGCGCCAGGTACATTGACGAAAGGCTTATAGGCGTATGGGAAGGCGGATTCAATACCCACTACGAAAGTTACGCCTTCAGCGCAGACGGTACAGGCTTCCATAACCCAGACCTTTACAACATTTTCGGGGGGTCCGTAAACACCCCCATAACCTGGTACGTAAAGGACGGCACCCTTTTAATTACCGAAAACGGCCAAACGGAAGCTATTGGCTACGCTTTCGGCTATTATCTTTATCTTGATACCTTTATAAAGTTTTATGAAAAGAAGGAAGCACCGGTGGTGACAAGCCCCTATGTGGGCACCTGGATGAATGCCCGTGTAAGCGCTTTGGAAAAGCTTACGGTGTATGAGAACGGTATATGTGATTTGCACTATTATGACCACACAGCACAAGCAAGCTGGTATGTATACAACGACACCTTTTATATTGAAAGCTATGAATTTACCGACAACATTTTCAGCACGGCGGTGTATAACGATGCAGTTTTGTTAATGGACGGCTACGACGGTAATTTTGTTTTTGTAAGAGCCAACTGTTTAGGCAGCCTGACGGGCGATATAGATGCAGGGCTTGTAGGCACTTGGAAGGGCGCCAGCGACGGCCTTAACTACCACGTGTATACCTTCAACTCCGACGGTACGGGGGTACACGAGCTGCGCAAAACAATATGGAGCGCAGAGGGCACAATCACCGAAGCGACCTCCGAGGACATTAGTTGGTTTGTAAACGGCTCTGTTCTTACAATAAAAAAAGGAAACGGCAATGTTTATGATGATATTTATTACGTTTACGACTTTTATGACACCTATTTTTATTGCACCGATAACACTAATGTACAGTTAAAGTTTTCAAAAGAATAACCGCAAGAAACCGATTTAATGGGAAATACCATCAAATCGGTTTCTTATTTATCACGGGATTATCCGTACGGTAAAGTATGTAATCTATACTGACATTATAAAAGTCGGCAAGTATATAAAGCGTTTCCGTAGGCGGAATGCGCTCTCCGTTTTCAAATTTAGAAAGCAAAGCCTGCTCTATCCCTGTCTGCATCTGCAAAGCAACTTGCGTATAATTTCTGCTTTTTCTTAGCTCTTTCAGCCTGTTTTTCATAGAACCACCCAATGACATTATGTCATATTTCGCGCTTGACAATTATGACAAATTGTCATATAATGGGATTCGGTAAGAGTTATTAACAATATGTAACTTTTAGGAGGACGTTATGAAAAAACTGTTAGTATTGCTTTTAGCCGGCCTTTTGTGTATATGCATTTCGGCAATTGCCGCCGGCGCCACTGACACTGCAACGGATATTGTACCTAAAGGAATTTACTCCGGCACCTGCGGTGACGGCCTTAGCTGGAGCTTTCATACCTCCACCGGCGTTCTTGATATTACCGGCACCGGAGATATGGATTTTGTCAATATGCCATGGTATAGTTACAGAAATTCCATCACAAGCGTAAATATAGGCAACGGCGTTACCTCTATTAAAGACTCTGCGTTTTACAACTGCAACGCCCTTGAAAGCGTTATCATAGGCGATAGCGTTACTTCCATTGGCGGTAATGCGTTTTACAGCTGCGATGCCCTTGAAAGCATATACTTAAGCGACATAGCGGCGTGGTGTGCCATACAATTTGGGGATATTAATGCTAACCCTCTGTATTACGCAAACAATCTTTACCTTAACGGTAATTTGGTGACAGAGCTTGTTATACCAAACGGCGTTACTTCCATCAAAGATTATGCGTTTTACAACTACGACGCTCTTATAAGCATTACCATACCCGATAGCGTTACTTCCATTGGTGACGAAGCATTTTATAATTGTAACGCCCTTCAAAGCATTACCATACCCGATAGCGTTACTTCCATTGGTGACAAGGCGTTTTACTCCTGTATCGGCCTTGAAAGCGTTATCATAGGCGATAGCGTTACTTCCATTGGTGACGAAGCATTTTATAATTGTAACGCCCTTCAAAGCATTACCATACCCGATAGCGTTACTTCCATTGGTAACAGTGTGTTTTCTGATTGTGATACACTTGACAGCGTTACCCTTGGCAATAGCGTTACCACGATTGGCGGGTCTGTGTTTTATGACTGCGACTCTCTTATAAGTATTACCATACCCGACAGCGTTACCTCAATAGGGCACCGTGCGTTTTACGACTGCGACGCCCTTGCAAGCGCTGTAATAGGAAACGGCGTTACCACTATCGCTCAAAATACGTTTTACAGCTGTTCTTCCCTTTCGAACCTTACAATAGGCAACAGCGTTACCACTATTCAAGAACACGCATTTTACGACTGCGAAAGTCTTCAAACCCTTGTTATACCCGCAAGCGTTACCACCATTAAAGACGATGCGTTTTTCTTATGTTTTTCGCTTAAAAGCGTATATGTAGATTCCTCCAACCTTGCGCCCAAATTAAACTCCGGCATTGCCTGCGGTAATTTATTAGGCAAAGCGACGGCAATAATGTTTAAAGACGGTATAACAAACGTACCGGGCTATATCATAAACAATTATACCAATACCGAAAGCCTTTTGTACCTGGGCAAGACCTATAACTCCTACAGCAACCACGCACACATTTGGAGTAGCTATACCGAAAACGCATACGACTGCTCTACCCCAAGGTTCAGCGGAGATAAATGCTCGTATTGCAATGGGTTGAAAGGGTCGGTTTCCACAGGACACCAATTTTCAGCAAGTTGGAGCTATAACAGTACCGAACATTGGCATGAATGCACAGAATGCCACGAAAAGAAGGACACCGCAAACCACACTTACAGCAACTCTTGCGATACAAGCTGTAACACCTGCGGCAGGGAACGTACTATAACCCATAGCTACTCTGCCGAATGGGACTATAACAGCGAAAACCATTGGCATGAATGTACTGTTTGCGGAAATAAGAAAGACACATCAGAGCACCGCTATGACAACACGGCAGATACCGAATGTAATGTTTGCGGCCACACCCGTGATATTATGTATTATTACAGCAACTGTCCTTCCTCCATGCTTCCTGAGTCAGAGCACAATTACGAAGATAATACGGATATTATATGGACGCTTAGTTGCGACGGGGCGGATCATATAGAGCTTTTGTTCTCTACAAGTACCAGGGTAGAATACGACTATGATAAAATATATATCTATAACGGTAACGATTACTGTATAGGCACATACACCGATACCGATTTGGCAGGTCAAACCGTTACCGTATTCGGCGACACTGTAAAAATACGCCTTATTTCCGACCATTCATATAATTACTACGGTTTTTCCCTTAGCCATGCCAAGGCAGGATTTGCAAGCAGCGCTTCTGCAAACAGCGCAACTTGGTATTTAGACGGCGCGGCACCCGAAATTGTACTTGGTGATGTAAACAGCGACAGCATAATTAACAGCCTTGATGCGGCACAGGTGCTTAAGCACGACGCTATACTTTTAACCCTTTCCGCTGATGCCTGCACTGCTGCGGACGTTAACGACGACGGCATTGTTAACAGTCTGGATGCGGCGTTGATACTTAAATTTGACGCTGCGCTTATCCCAGATTTTGACCATGTAGAGCCACCCGTGCAGGACACACCTATTGACGGCGAGGAGTATGTGGGCACTTGGACTGCGGTTAGCGGCTGCAGCTTTGATACTTTGGTTATAAACAGAGATTACACCTTCTTGGGCGACGGCTCTTCTTACACCTGGCAATACCAAGACGGCAACTTTATATGCAACTACCTTGACTATAGCGATACCATACATGCCACCTATGTAAAGAACGGCTTTTTGACCATCGTGCGTGAAGGCTTTATGCCCGAGGGCGCCATGAATCTTCCCCTGTATTTTGAAACATACGCAAAACAAGGTGCCGACTTTAACACCGAACACATAGACGAAAACCTTATAGGCGAATGGGAAGGTCTGAGTGGAAGCATGGTATACGGCTATGGATACGGCTTCAGTGCAGACGGCACAGGCTATCACAACCCCGACGTTACCAACTTTATGGGCGAGTCCATAAACAACCCCATAACTTGGTGCGTAAAGGGCGGCATGCTTTTAATTACCGATGGCAGCACTACTACTTCCTGCAGTTACGCAGTTTCAGGCGATACGCTTTACCTTGACGGCCCCTATCATTTTTATAACAAGAAAGATCCGGCGGAACACGCCTACGTGGGCACCTGGATTAATGTCCGCGAAGGAACCTTGGAAAAGCTTGTTATGTATGAAAACGGCAGCTGCACTTTGCACTATGAAGACTCCGTAGAATACGCATATTGGTATATAAGCCGTCTGGACGGCACTCTTTGCATCGACAGCGAATGGTTTTACGGCAGCATATACCGTGCGGCTGTACACAACGATGCTGTTTTACAAATAGATAGCTATAACGGTAGTTTTGTTTTTGTAAGAGAATCCCGTTACGGCAACCTTACGGGTGATATACACTCAGGTCTTGTAGGTTCTTGGTCAGGCTCGGACGGTTCCGGCGTGACCTACTACTACTACACCTTTAACAGCGACGGCACGGGTATTTATAAAGAACATAATTTTTATGGTGAAACCACAACCACCGTGAATATTTCTTGGTTTGTAAACGGCGATGTTCTTACAGTTGAAAGCGCAACCGAGACCGTATATTACGTTTATGAGCTTGACGGCGACAGGTTGGAGTGTTATACGACAAGCGATTTCCCCGATTTTAACCTGATTTTTTCAAGGCAGTAACCGATGAAAGCTCCCCAAGAAGCCGTTCGGCTCCTTGGAGAGCCCGACAACAAAAACCGATTTGAGGGAGCTCCCTCAAATCTGTTTTTTCATTGCTACCTTTTAAGGCGTGGAACGCCCCACGGTTCTACCGGGGGAGGTAAAAACTTTATATACGCATAATAAAACCTCCGTGATATAATTG
>JAZSIW010000034.1:0-8964 GCA_045534025.1 Eubacteriales bacterium
AAACAAAAAAGACCGACAGCAGGGTTACAGCCATCAGTCTTTATGTTCTTATAAGCTTAAGTTTGAAGCAACTGTCGAGGACAGCCTTTCATACTTGGACGGGAAGGTGTTTTATGCTTCTACCCCATCATTTTTAAAGCTTTTTAAATATCGTTTTTAACCAAGTCTTCGAAAGATTCACGCTTGATTATAAGGCGGTCGCCGTCTTTGCCCACACCAACCATAGCAGGTCTGGGAAGACGGTTATAGTTTGATGCCATTGAGTAATTATACGCACCCGTCACGAGGACCGCAAGTATATCTCCCCTATCGCAGGGTTGAAGCGGCGCTTCCTCTTGAATAAGGTCGCCGCTTTCACAGCATCTGCCCGCAACGGTAACTGTATCAGACTTTACATCACCTGCTTTATTTGCGATAAGGCAGGTGTATTTTGATTGATACAATGCGTAACGAGGGTTGTCGGGCATACCGCCGTCAATGGAAACATAAGATTTATAACCTGTGATGGTTTTATGAGAGCCAACGGTATAAAGAGTCAGACCTGCCGCCGCAACTATAGATCTACCGGGTTCGAAATATACACGCAGTCTCTCAACGCCGTGCTTTGCATACGCCCTCTCCATAGAAGCCGCTATATCGGCAAGTGCCTTCTCGTAGTCATATACAGGGTCTTCTTCCACGTATCTTACACCGAAGCCGCCGCCCAGATTAAGTGCAGAAACAGCATAGCCTGTTTCTTTTTTTATTTGTGCGATAAAAGCTATCATTATATCTGCGGCGGATGCAAAAGGCTCGTATTCAAAAATCTGAGAGCCGATGTGGCAATGCAAGCCTTCAAGCTTTAAATGCTGGCAGGCAAGTATATTCTTAACGGTTTCAAGGGCTTGACCCGTTTCTATTGCAACGCCGAACTTAGAGTCAACAGAGCCGGTAACAACAGCCTTATGTGTATGAGGATCGATGCCGGGGCTAACCCTTAACATAACCTTTACATTTATGTTCCTTTTAGCCGCCTCTGTCTCCAACGCCGCTATCTCCTCATTGTTATCCACAACAAAGCAACCAACGCCGCAGTCAAGAGCAAAGCTTATATCCGCATCGGTCTTATTATTTCCGTGGAAATACGCCCTCTCCATAGGAAAGCCTGCGGTATATGCGGTGTAGATCTCGCCGCCGGACACCATATCGGTACCGATGCCTGCCGCCGCCGCTATCCTGTATACTTCCTTGCAGGACAAAGCCTTGGACGCAATAAGAGGCATACTGCCTGCGCCGAAATACTTTTCGATAAAGGTTTTATACATAACACAGTTCTCATAGACCATATCCGTATCGAGAACATAAAGGGGTGTCCCGTACTTCTTGGCCAGCTCTACCGTATCGAAGCCACGTATGGTAAGATGGTTATCGGCTGAAATGCCTAAATTCCTATGTAACATATTACATCACCTTTTCTATAATACTGTTCATCAGCGCTTCCCTACCCAATCCTTTAAGCGACGAGTAAAGCACGCATTCTGTTTGGGGCTTAACAGCGGGGTCGTTTATTATTTTATCTACCTGCTTAGTAAGCTCCGTTTTATTAAGCTTGTCACATTTTGTAATTACAAGCATATAGGGAATATCGTAATGATAAAGCCAGTCAAGCATTTGCCTGTCGTCGGCGGTTATGCCTGCACGGCTGTCGATAAGTTGAAGTACCAGCATAAGAGAGCTGTTCTCTTCAAAATATCCTGCAGTAAGCTTAGACCACTTTGCTATATCGGGTTTGCTTCTTCTTGCAAAGCCGTACCCGGGCAAGTCCACCAAGCTTATTTTTTTATCTATGCAGTAGTAATTAACGGTTATTGTTTTACCCGGCTCGGAGCTGACACGTGCCAGCTTTTTCCTGCCAAGCAACGAATTGATAAGCGAGCTTTTGCCCACATTCGACCTACCTGAAAACGCAACCTGAGGCAGCCCCGATTTGATAAGCTGTTTCTCAAGCCCTGCGGTCAAGACAAGCTCTGTATTGTGCAAATTAAGGTCGCCGAATTTCATTTCCATAAAAGCACCTCTTTACTCAAGGGCGGCCCTTGCCACCTGCAAAAAGCTGTTGACCGGCAAAAAGCTAAGGGCGTTTTTAATTTCCTCATCAAAATCTTCAACATCCGCCAAGTTCTCCTCAGGAATGATGACGGTGCTGACGCCGGCCTTATATGCCGCCATAGCCTTTTCCTTAAGTCCTCCTATCTTAAGCACCCTACCGGTAAGGGTAAGCTCGCCCGTCATGGCAACGCTCTGCTTAACAGCCCTACCCGTAAGTGCGGAAAGCACGGAACAAGCTATGCTTATGCCTGCGCTGGGGCCGTCCTTGGGCACTGCGCCCTCAGGCACGTGGATATGTATGTCTTTTTCTTCGGTAAACTTGGGGTTAACCCCGAAAACGTCGTTGCGTGAACGAATATAGCTTATTGCCGCCTTAGCAGATTCCTTCATAACGTCGCCCAGGTTGCCCGTAAGCTCCAGCTTACCGTTGCCTGCCATAGATAAAGCCTCTATCCTAAGCATTTCGCCGCCCACAGCTGTCCACGCCAAGCCGTTAACAACGCCTACTTCATTCTTTGAGTATATTTTGTCGGGCGTAAAATGCTCTGCCCCAAGAAGTTGCTTTACGCCTTTTACGTCAGCAGTAAAGCTCTTTACTTCCCCGCTTACAACAAGCTTTGCCACCTTGCGGCATATATTGGCTATCTCTCGCTCAAGGTTCCTTACACCTGCTTCTCTGGTATACGAATTAATGAGAATCTTTATGCCGTCTTCGGTAAAACCGAGGTTGCGCTTTGTTAAGCCGTGCTGTTTGAGCTGCTTGGGTATAAGATGGTTGAGGGCAATGGAAAGCTTTTCCTTTTCCGAATAACTATCCATCTGTATAACTTCAAGCCTGTCAAGCAGTGCGCTTGGAATGGTTTCCAATGTATTTGCTGTAGTTATAAACATACAACGGGACAAATCGAGGGGTAATTCCAAAAAGTGATCGCGGAAAGTTTTGTTTTGCTCGGAGTCCAAAACCTCAAGCAATGCAGATGCAGGGTCGCCGTGAGCGTCCCTTGTAAGCTTGTCTATTTCGTCCAGAAGCATAACGGGGTTAGAACTGCCTGCAAGCTTCAAGCCGTTTACAATTCTGCCGGGCATTGAGCCCACATAGGTCTTTCGGTGTCCCCGTATATCAGCTTCATCCCTTACGCCACCCAAAGCCACACGAACATACTTTTTGTTAAGGGCACGGGCTATTGAACGTGCTATGGAGGTTTTACCCACGCCGGGAGGGCCTACTAAACACAGGATTTGGCCCGATATCTCAGGAGAGAGCTTTTTAACCGCAATATATTCAAGGATGCGATCTTTTACTTTCTTAAGACCGTCGTGATCCTTTTCAAGTATTTTGCTTGCCTTTTCCACATCCAGCCTGTCGTTGGTGTGCTTTTCCCAAGGCAGCTCTAAACAAATCTCTATGTAATTCCTTATAACAGCCGCCTCTTGGGACCCAAAGGGCATTTTGTTAAGCTTTGCCGCCTCTTTTAACAGCTTTGCTCTTACCTCTATGGGCAGTTGACGTTTTTTTATTTCTTCGGTAAGGTCTTCGTCATCCGTAAAACTTTCTTCGTCCTCACCGCTTCCCAGCTCGGAATGTATAACTCTCAATTGTTCGCGCAGATATGCATCCCTTTGGCTGCGTTGCAAATTAATCCGTACTTTGTTTTGTATATCCGTATCCAAATACATGTACTCGAGCTCTGCGCGTATTAAAGCGGTGAACTTATTCAAACGTTCAACAGGCTCATATATATCCAAAACAGCCTGTCTGTCATCCGCCTTTATTAGAAAAGAAGATGCCAAATAATCTGCCAAAGATGCCGCATCGTTTATATTACGGGCAGCCTCGGTAACTTCACGGGATTGGTTGGGAGTATACTTAAGGTACTCTGTAAGGGCAGACCACGCATCCTTAATGGCAGCAAGCTGCTCCAACTCGTCATAAGATTCATAATTAATTTTACGCACAAATACTGAAGCGGTAAGACCATCTTCTCCAAGCTCCAAGGCTTGAAGCTCACCACGGCAAACACCCTCTGCCACCACCTGATAATTACCGCCGGGTAGCTTGAAGCTACGTTCTATTTTGGCAACAACGCCAACTGTCTGCAAATCGGATACTGCAGGGTCAAGCACTGAAGGATCTGTTTGTGCCACAAGAAAAATCCTGCCGTCGCCGTTTTCGGCGCGTTTTAAGGCGCGTATCGATTGCTTTCTTGCCAATTCAAAACTTGTTACAATATTGGGAAAAACTACTATGCCGCGCAAAGCAATAGCGGGCAGCACCTGCTTTTCCACATACTCGGTTATCTTTTGCATTGTATAAAACGTTAACTCCTTAAAATATTACTGCTGTCTGCCCAACATTGCGGCGCCGATAATACCCGCATCGTTGCCCAAGCGCGCAATACGGATATCGGTTGTCTTGCTACAATATCTGGAATACTGTTCTTTTTCAACATGTTCCATAAGCGGCTTGAACAGATTATCCCCCTCATTAGAAATACCGCCGCCGATACATACAACCTCGGGCTGAAATATATTTATAATATTGATTATGCCGCAAGAGAGCGCTTCTATGTAATCGGCAACAACTTGCTTTGCCGATTGGTCCCCTTTGTCAGCAGCTATAAACGCAGTTTGGCCGTTAACCTTACCTTCGTTTTCTTCTGCAACCGCCCACATTGCGGAATCGGGATTGGCAGCCATCGCTTCCTTGGTAGTCTTTATAAGACCCGTAGCGGAAGAATATGCCTCAAAACAACCTTTTCTGCCACAGGTGCATTCCCTGCCGTTCATTTGTATAACTATATGGCCTATTTCTCCGCCCGCATAGTTAAATCCCGAATAAATCTTACCGTCTATAATTATGCCGCTGCCTACACCTGTACCCAATGTCACTATAACAGCACTTTTAACACCTTTTGCTCCGCCGCAAACAACCTCACCCAAGGCGGCGGCATTTGCATCGTTCTCAAGGTACAGTTTTTTAGCGGGAAATCTTTTGGAAAATTCTTCCTCTAAAGGATAGTTCAAAAAAGGAAGATTGTTGCAAAAAACCACCTCGCATTTTTCCAAATCCACAGTACCGGGTGCGGCAATACCGACATAATCAAGCTCATCGGCGCTTACTCCCGTTTGTTCCAAAAGCATAAAGCAAAGTTTTGCCATAGCATCGGTAATGCTATCCGCAGTATCGGCTTTATTTGTAGGCAATGACATCTTTTTAATAATCTTACCATCTTTGTCACAGATGCCGGCTTTTATATTGGTTCCACCTAAATCTATACCTATCGTATACATACAACTAATCCTCTCCATACATGCTCATCAGCTTTTTATTAAACTCTTCCGCCGTGTTATAACCCATCTTCTTCTGTCTGTGGTTCATAGCAGCTATTTCTATTATTACCGCAAGGTTACGACCCGGGGTTACGGGCACGGTTATGGACGGTATCTTAATACCTAAGATGTCCGTATACTCATCATCCAAACCAAAGCGTTCGTACATCTTGCCCTCTACCCAATTTTCTATATTGATTATAAGGTCTATCTTCTCACTGAGCTTTACGGAGCCCATACCGAAAATACGACGTATATCAACAATACCGATACCGCGCATTTCCACATAATGACGTATTAGCTCAGGTGCGGAACCGACAAGAGTTTTTGCGGAAACTCTCTTGATGTCAACAGAGTCATCCGCAATAAGTCGGTGACCGCGCTTAACAAGCTCTATCGCCGTCTCGCTTTTACCCATACCGCTGTCGCCAAGCAACAGCACGCCTTCGCCGTAAACCTCCACAAGTACGCCATGCAAAGATATGCGCTCTGCCAAATGTATGTTAAGCGATGCAATAAGCGCCGCCATAAAGTCCGAAGTGTTGGAGGCCGTCCTATATAAAGGTGTGTTGTATTGCTTGAAATAGTTTATCATTTCTTCCGGAATATCAAGACCGGTCGTTACAACAACGCACACAACATTGCGGGACAAGAATGCCGTTATGGACTTTTTGCGCTCTTCCTCGGTCAAACCGAACAAATAGCTAAGCTCCATCTTACCCATTATCTGAATGCGTCCGCCCTCAAAATACTCAAAAAAACCGCAAAGGGGTAAGCCGGGACGGCTTACATCCGAACGTACAACATAAATATCGTCTATGTTTTCGGGCACAAAAACGCCCTCCAAAGAAAACTCATCTACCAGCTTTTTAAGCGCAACCTTGTATTCTTCCATACAAAACGCCCTCCAAAATCAACAAATTATTCCGCCGAAGGCCACAAGTCCTTCCTCATAAAACACCGCAGACTGTCCTGCAGCGGGCGGCTTTTGCACTGCATCAAAACTTACGGTAAGTACATCATCCGCAATTTCTTCAATTGTGCATTTTATCGACGCCGCTCTATATCTTACCTTCACATCAAATCTGTCCCCAACATTTACCGCAGGCACAGCCATACAGTTAATATCTTTAACCTTAAAAACCTTGGAAGCAAGCCCCTCTGCGAAGGATAAAACCACCCTATTATTTACTGCATCGATAGCTTTTACAAAAGCCGGTTTACCCAAGGCAATACCCAAGCCCTTTCTTTGTCCCACGGTGTAATTATGTAAACCTTTGTGTCTACCCAACAGGTTCCCGTCCGTGTCCACAAAATCTCCTTCAGGCGGCAGTGTGACATGACTTGCGATAATGTTGCGATAGCCGTCGGCAGCAAAACATATATCGGTGCTTTCACCGCCTTTAAAGCCATAAACATCATGTTTTGCAAAATACTCTTTTATATCGCTTTTCAAAACATCTGCCAAGGGCATAAGAACACGACGTACCGCCTCCTGCCCTAAACCGTAAAGGAAATAACATTGGTCCTTGCTTTTATCCGCAGCAGGTGCAAAGCTGTAGCGTCCGTTATACAGACATGGTTTTGCGTAATGTCCGGTGGCTATTCTCTCAATTCCAAGGCTGTCGGCAACATCAAGTAAAACTTTAAACTTTACGGCTGGGTTACACTTAACGCAGGGGTTTGGCGTGCGACCGTTTACATAATCGTTAACAAAAGGAAGAACAACATTTTCCTTAAAGCTTTCACGCACATCAACGGTTACAAATTTAATGTTCAGCACCCGGGCAAGCGCCCTTGCTTCCTCGGTGCCGTTACAGCTGTCGTGCATAAGTGCATAAACAGCGGTAACATCATAGCCGGCCTTTAAAAGCTGAATAGCCACGTAAGCGCTGTCCATACCGCCCGAAAGCCCTAAAACTACCTGCCTGTCCATCTTTTGGTAAGGCTTTTTTCAAAGCTCTTTGTATACAAATATTGATCCAGATAAAACACGACAAACGGCAAAAACAAAACAGTAAGGCACAGGAAAAACGATATGTGAGGAACACAGGGGTAGTCACCGAACCAACTTCTTAAATCCGGCACAATATCCCAAAGAGAATGCTCTTTTTCCTGATAATCGTGTAGCATACCGTTGCTAAACCTTACAAAGGCATTGGTGGCATTAAAGCGTACCCAATACATAAGGTTATAACAAAGCAGGCATAAAGAGAAAATAAACATTCCTAAATTGAAGGCTAAATGATTTCTTACATGACGGCGCTTGGATGCAGCGTCTTCAAGTGGCGCATCGGAAACTTCCATCTTGCTGTTTGCAGCCGTACTTGCGGTTCTGTAATATACTTTTGTTACATAAGTGCAAATAAGTTCGCACCTGTTTACAGAGCGACTTTTTGCTTCCTTTGCGGTAAGATCGCACAGCTCCCCCTGAGAAGAGGATGCCAAGGAATATCCGACAGAAAAGTAATACATATTTGCTATATTATTTTTGCTGAAAATATACTTTCCGAGCTTTCTGCGGCAAAACTCATAGCCCTGAGAAGCCATTAAATTCAACCATTTTTCCTCATTCACAGCAGAGGCAAACAGCTTATCTACCGCATAGTAACCGTTTCTTTGCAATGACAGCTTAGTGCCGTCCTTTAATTTGATGATGTTTGTATCTGTTGATTTATTCAAAACTTTATACCTCCATAACCTGGATACATTATGCCGTTTATATACCAAATACGATTATACCCCAACTGTATTATTTTGTCAACCGAAAATATTTTAAAAACACTATTGCAAAACAAAAACATTTCTGTTATAATGGTTGCCACAGATATACAGAATATGGCCATACTATCCGGGGAGTTAGCGGTGCCTTGTACCTGCAATCCGCTATAGCAGGGGTGATGTCCACTTTGAGGGCTTTGTGGGTGCGGCTGCATTTATCAAAGGCTGTTGATGAATGGGTCTTACGCAATTGAAAGCCGTGAACCATGTCAGGTGGGGAACCAAGCAGCATTAAGCGGTGTCTTCGATGTGCCGTGGGGTTGCCTGTTTTGAAGCCGGAGTTAGATTAACGCGTGTTCATTTGGTTCGATGGTGGGCGTATGGTCATATTCTGTATATTTGATTTTACGGAACGGAGGCTGTGCCGTGTACAGGGCTTTATACAGAAAATGGCGTCCAAAGGCCTTTGAGGAGGTTTGCGGACAGGAACACATAACAACCGTGCTTAAAAACCAAGTGCTTTCTTCTACCGTGTCCCACGCTTACCTGTTCTGCGGCACCCACGGTACGGGCAAGACCACCTGTGCAAAGATACTTGCAAAAGCGGTAAACTGCGAAAGCCCCATAGACGGCAGTCCTTGCGGAAAATGTCCTTCCTGTGTGGCTATCGATAACGGTAGCGCCACCGATGTTTTGGAAATAGACGCAGCCAGCAACAACGGTGTTGACAGTATACGTGCCATAAGGGACGAGGTGGTTTATCCCCCTTCTACCCTTAAAAAGCGTGTGTATATTGTGGACGAGGTTCATATGCTTACGGACAGC
>JAZSIW010000158.1:0-5174 GCA_045534025.1 Eubacteriales bacterium
TGTGCCGTTTCCGCCTTTACCTTGTCAACGTTAAAAGGCGGGTTTGCCATTACATAGTCACAAAGCCCCTCAAGGTTATAGTAATCGTGATAAAAGCTGTTGGCATCGTCACCGGATATGATCTTGGCGTTAAGGCCGTGAACTGCCATATTCATAATACAAAGCTTTGCGTTATAGTCCACCTTTTCCTGACCGAAGAAGGTCATCGCAGTGTTTGCATTTGCACCGTACTGCTCAATAAAATCAGCAGAGGAAACGAACATGCCGCCGGAACCGCAGGCAGGGTCGAGAACTGTGCCGTGGGTAGGCTCGATAACGTTTACGATCATACGCACCAAGGATTTGGGCGTGAAGAAAACACCGTCGTCTGATGCCACGGCAGGAGCAAATTTATTAAGAAAGTATTCGTATATACGGCCGATTATATCGTCCTTCATTTCGTTAAAAGCGCTGTTATTGAAAATACGGAGAAGCTCCCGCAGAAGGTCATTCTGCAGAATGGTATAGTTCTTAGGCAGGATACCTTTAAGCTGTGAAGACTGTTCTTCTATCAGCTCCATTGCGTGATTGATTGCCTGCCCCATATCGGTATTGTCGGGCAGATTAAGCAGATAGTCGTAGCGTGCTTCTTCGGGCAGAAAGATTGCGCTTTTGGTTTTGAAATCGTCTGCTTCTACGGGCAGCACTCTGCCGTTACGAACAGGACGGTTTTTGAGTATCTCCGACTCAACAAATTTGAATCTGCTATATGCGTAGCGCAGGAAGATAAGACCCAAAACGGGCATACAATACTCCTGCGAGGTTACCTTGGAATCCGCACGGAGCAAATCCGCCGCTTCCCATAATTCTGTTTCAAGCTTACGAATGTTTATCATAAAATACCCCTATTTAAAATAGATACAATCCAACAGATACATAATACCACAATTTGTGCATAATTTCAACAATAATATAATGAAAAAGGGGCTTTCACATTAAGACAGCGCCAAAGCAAATAAAAAGCGGTTGTTCGTTGCCAAAAGGCTTGAACAACCGCACGAGAACACAAAAGAATTAAATGCCTGTCCCTCAATTTTGTTTACAAACTGATCCGAAAGGCATTCAGTAACAAGCAAATTGGCAATCAGTTTGGACAAGCAAGAGCAAACAAAGTCAAAAACTATCTGTAATTGTATATGCAATCTGTTTTTAACTTTCCCCCCAACTACCTACAAAGAGCCATCAAAGCATAACTAAAAATCCGAACCCTTCTCCAACTGGATAAAGGTTCGGATTTCCACTGTCTGGTGCGGGTAGCAGGACTTGAACCTGTACAGAGTTGCCTCCACTAGAACCTGAATCTAGCGCGTCTGCCAATTCCGCCATACCCGCAAATTTAATTAACCTTGGTCACAGACCTTTGATATTCTACAACAATAAGCTGAGAATGTCAAGGGCTTTTTTGTTTTTAGCGTTTATTTTTTCTTTTAAAATAGCTTACATACATAGTTATGGCGCCGACTATGCTGTATATGCCGACTATTAAAAATGCCGTGGCTGCGGAAAACTGCGTATTCCGGGTTGAAACACCCATAAACATACAGGTGGTGTGCACCACCAGAAATGCCATAATGGGGAAGCTTATATAGGACATGGTTATTGCCAAAAGCATATATATATTTGTTGCGGATGAATTGAAAGGAAAAATATATCGCATTATTTACTCCTTTCTTGAAAGGCCGTCCACATAGGATTGAAGGATTATCTGAGCGGCAACAGCATCCAGCACCTGCTTGCGCTTTGAGCCGTATACCCCGCCCTCAGACAGATATCTAAGCGCCTCGCCCGTGGAGAAACGCTCGTCACATAAATGAACCGTCAAGCCCGATTTTTCTTCAAGCTGCATAGCAAAGCGCTTTGTGCGCTCTACCCTGTATTCCTCTGTGCCGAAAGCGGTTTTAGGCAAGCCCACAACAAATGCCTGTCCGCCCAATTCCTTTGCCTTGGCGGCAACTTTTTCTACTGCGTCGTTAAGCCCTTTAACCTTTATTATACCAACGGCAGATGCGATACAACCACCCAAATCCGTAGAGGCGATGCCCACACGTGCGTCACCGAAATCCACACCTATATATTTCAATACGCCACTTCCCTTCTGTCTTTACAAACGGATTATATCAAGTTAAAAATTTTTTGTCAACTTAAAATGAATACTTATTTAGCCTTCTGACCATAATAGTGATACCGAAGGAAAACGAAACGGTCTTTGAAAGGTGATTTTTGATATGCGAGAAGAGAAAAAAGCTTTTAACAATAAAAGAAACGGACAAAAGACGCCTATTATACGCGGTTTTGTCCGCCCGATGTCTCAACAACAAATACGCCCCAAAGAAAAAAGCGGTATGCTTTTTAATACCGAAGGCGGAGAAGAAATGTTTTACAGCGATTCCGACCCCTTCGGCAGCTACACGGGTATAACACGGGAAGGCGACAACCGTCCCGTACAGGATGTTGACGACCTATAAATTGCAAAGACTGTTCCGTTTTTCTCGGTTTATTATAGATTGAACCGTATGAAAAGTGCCGAGGCGAATAACGCCCCGGCACTTGTTTTTATTATGCCAACAAAACTTTAAAGCTCAAAGTCGCCTTCGCCGCTTATAATACCCATAAAGACTGCCGAGAAGTTAGTGAAAATATTTTCAATATCCTCTTCGCTATCTATAACATAGTCGCCTTCGCCGGGTGTGGGATCGGTAATGGTCTCCTCACTGTCGGTATCAAGTTCCACACCGAATTCCAAAACAGCTTTAGTGATAACCTCGTCAACCTCTACCTTAATTTCCACATCAATGTCCTGCGTGAAGCCGGTTTCGTTAACGGTGCTCTTTTTAGTGTAGGTAATTTCTACATCGTTTCCGCCAAGCTCAAGTCTGGCGTTGATAACAACACCGTCGTCTTTTTCTACAATGGTGCCGTCCATCTCATAATTTGTGCCGTCAGCGTACAATATTGCGTCAAAGCGGCCGTCGTTTTGATCGTAGTCAAGCTTAAGTTCATCCATAAGGTTTACGTCAAGGTCAAAGTCTTCGCCGTCTCTCTTAATGCTGAAGGACATTATTGTTTCGAGGCTTTCTTTTTCGATGTAAGTGCCATCGTCGTCTATATCATAATCGAAAGAATAATCGTTTATGGCAAAAGAAAGCTCTGCCTTGTCGCCCTTGCTACCGCCTTTGAGGCTAAGCATTTCATCATCGTTTGCTTTAATTGTAAATCCATAGTCGTTGCTGTTATCAACATAGATATCCCAACAAGAAAGACCTACAGTTTCTTCGCCCTCGGTAAATTCGATGTCTACGCGAGAGTCAACGCCGTTAAGGAAATAACGCTTAATAACGATGGAAACGTCTGTTTCGCCCTTAAGCTCATTAGAAAGCTCATCGGTGAAGTCAAACACAGCATCATAAAGCTCGGTATCTGTAGTGAAAGACATATCCATACCGGAGTCGGCAAATATACCGAGTGCAAAAAGCTTATAAAGGTTGCTGATAAGAGCCGCAGACATAAGCTTGAATGCAGGGTCTTCGCCTACGGACTGGCGAAGGCCGCCCAAAATTACGGACAGCTGGTCGCCGTTAAGGGTAAGTACAACACAGTCGGTCTCTGCTTCGCCGTTTACGTAGTCACCGTTTACGGTAACCTTAGAGGATGTAACGGCTTCTTCAGGGATAAGCTCTACTGCCTTGGAGCGCAAAAATGCCGCAAATGCCGCATTATTGCCAAGTTCTGCAAAACTTGCGGAAAACTCGCTTAAAGCGGTGGTGATTTCGGTAGCGTTGGAATAACCTACCATCAAACCGTCAAGGTAGTCACCGCTTACAAATACGGGATTTTTAAACATGAAAGGAGAGGAAATAAGAACGCCGTCTTCATTTGACTTAAGGTCAAAATCAACGTTCATGCCGGAGAAGTTTGCAGTAGCATCTAAATTAAGACGGGTGCCGTCGGTAAGAGCGCCAAGCTCAATGCCCAAAGGACCGCCAAGTGCTTCTGCAAGCGCATCTTCACCTGCAACAGTAAGCTCGCTAAGCTGTGCGTTAAACGCAAACTTAACAACGCCGCCTTCTACAACAACAGGAACATAAACATCCTCGCCCTCAACGCCGAGAACGCCGTAAATCTTATCATCATAGTTCACGTAATCATCAACACCGCCGGAGAGATAAACAAGCTTTTCTCTGTTGTCGGTAAGACTTTCAAAAGTAACGGTATCGCTGTTTTCGCCGCTCACATCGCCGCTTGTGCTTTGTGCAGGAGCCTTGGACTCTTGATTATTCTTTTCGTCACCGCCGCAGGCAACAAAGCAACTTGCAAGCATCGTGATAACCAAAAGTAAACTTAAAATTTTCTTTGTCATGAATAAACCTCCTAAACAACTACGCCTTTTTTGCTATTATTTCGCAAAGGCCAAGTACATTTTCCTTAAGCTTGGAATAACCGAAGAACACACTTCCGTTACAATTATTCTTTTCTTTGCAATAATCAATCTGATTGGGTATTTCGTCAGGCTCCCATCCCTCTGCATCGCATCTGTAAAGGCCGTGGCCTGCGTAAAGACCTATATTCTTCCCTTCCATATATTTGTCATACCAATCAAGTATTACACCAAAGCGTGCAACCGCGGTGTCGAACTTCCAATATATTTGAGGGTTTATATAGTCAATATATCCGCCGTCTACCCACGCGGTAAAGTCTGCATAAAGGGCAGAGTAACACTCAAGACCGTTAGTATCCATACCTTCGGGGCAAGATTCGCTCTTGTTACGCCAGATAGCAAAGGGAGAAATACCAAAGGAACAGTTATCGCGGATTGCGTGGATTGCGTCATAGCACTGCTTAACAAGCTTGTTAACGTTATCTCTTCTCCAATCGTCAAGAGTCATACCGTTGCCGCTTTCTTCGTATTCCTTTTTATCATCGTAAGGGATAACGGTAGAAACGCCGTCAACCTCTGTACGCATAGGATAAGGATAAAAATAATCGTCAAAATGCACACCGTCAACTGCATAGCCTTCAACTACTTCACGTACGCCGTCAACAATAAGGTCACGTACTGCCTGGATGCCCGGGTTAAAGTAAAGCTTGCCGTCGGGATAAGCAACAACCCATTCGGGATGCAGTCTTGCAGGATGTTT
>JAZSIW010000117.1:0-2857 GCA_045534025.1 Eubacteriales bacterium
AGCTTTGCGCTGTGCGAACGGCTGTTTTCCGAAAGCTCTTTTTCCGTGGGTAACACAGGCTTTCTTGTTACAAGCTTTACTGCGGGCTTTTTGCCGCATACGCATATCGGAATATCCGGTGGGCAGGTACAGCCTTTTGCCGCAGTGGCAAATCGGTTTTTTACTATCCTGTCCTCCAAGGAATGGAAGCTGATTATAGCCATTCTGCCGCCTTTATTAAGCAGCTTAAGCCCCTTGTCAATGGCTTCTTCTACCGCCGCAAGTTCGCCGTTAACTTCTATACGCACCGCCTGAAATATGCGTTTTACCGAGGAAAGCTTGTCCGCTTTACTGCCGCGCACGGTGTCGCACACGGTATCATAAAGCTGAGAGGTAGTTTGGTAGGGAGCCTCCCCACGTCTTTCCGTTATAGCGGCGGCTATTTTTCTGCTGAAGCGCTCCTCGCCGTAATCCCAAAAAATACGGCTCAGCTCCTCTGCGGAATACTCGTTTACAACCTTTGCCGCATCCAAAGGTGCACTGCTATCCATGCGCATGTCCAAAGGCGCATCCACGCTGTACGAAAAGCCCCTTTCCACTGTATCCAACTGATGGGAGGAAACACCCAGGTCCATAAGCACGCCGTCTACTTCCTCAATGCCTAAATCCGCAAGTACACGGTCGATGTCGCAAAAATTGCTTTTAACAGCGGTAAACCTTGGGTCGTTAAGCTTTTTTGCGGCGTTTTGCAATGCGTCGTCATCTCTGTCAATGCCGATAACTCGGCCGCCGCTCAGCTTTTCCAATATCAGGCTCGTGTGCCCTGCACCGCCGAGGGTACAGTCCACATATATGCCGCCCTGCTTTAAGTCCAAAAGCTCAACTGCTTCTTCTTTAAGTACGGTATAATGCTTAAATTCCATATCAGAAGCCCAATTCTATAAGACGGGACATAATGTCCTCGCTTTGCAGGCCTGTGGAAAGCTCTGCATCCCAAGCCGCCTCATCCCACAGCTCTAAGTGGGTATTGTTGCCGATTAGCACAACGTTTTTATCTATCCCCGCATAATCACGGAAATACTGAGGGATTATAACCCTGCCCTGACCGTCAAGAGAGGTCCAAAGCGCCCCGGAAAAGAAGTAGCGTTTGATGTTTCTGTCCTCTACCACCTGAAGCTGTGAAAGTTTATCCGCAAAGTTTTGCCACGATTCCATAGGATGTATCATTATGCATTTATCAAAGCTGCGGCACATAACAAACTCCGCACCCAACTTTTCCCTAAGCTTTACGGGCACCGATAGCCTGCCCTTACTGTCCAGATTATGTCTATATTCACCAACAAACAAGCTGTGCGCCCCCTTTCTTAAGCAAAGTCACCGCGAAACACGGTAAGATACGGAATTTTTGCTGTTTTTAGGTAAAACAGGGACAAATATTATGAAAATTTTGGGTTTTTATTGCACCTTGTACCACAAAATTCCACCCTGCATGGTTTATTATATATTATGTAAAGTCAAAATGCAATAGCAATTTTTACTTTTTTTGAAAAAATTTTGGATTATGTTACCCTGTTTATTGACAAAAAACAAACAGGACGATATAATAAACTAAAGTTCTGATCTATGTGAAAGGAAAGAACGATAATGAAGATTAAAAGACTGATTTTGGTGCTTACAATGACGGCGGCATTATTGCTTAGCATTTGCGCCTGCAACAAGGAAGAAACGAAGGATAATACGACAAAAGCGGAAGAAAGTTCAAGTACAGAAGCAAGCGAAAGCAAGGCTGAAGAAAGCACAAGCGAAGAGGAAAGCACAAGCGAAGAAGAAAGCACGAGCGAAGAAGAAAGCACGAGCGAAGAGGAAAGCACGAGCGAAGAGGAAAGCACGAGCGAAGAAGAAAGCAAAAACGAGGAAAGCGGCGACTGTACTCCCTTGCTTTACCGGGTTGAGGACAGCGACGGAAGCGTGCTTTACCTGTTTGGTACCATTCATGTAGGAGACGGCAGAATGGTGTTTCCCGACTACGTTATGGACGCTTATAACGAAAGCGATTTCCTTTGCGTTGAAGCGGATATGATAGCCTTTGAGCAAGATATGAGTCTGCAAATGGAAGCCGTTAAGAAGATGCTTTGCGAACCGGGCAAAAGCGCAAAGGACTATTTGGGCGAGGAGCTTTATAACAGCGCAGTTGCAATACTTGAAGAAAAAGATTTGTATATGCAAGCGTTTGATTTTTACAGACCCATAATGTGGGAAAGTCTGCTAAGCCAAGCACTTATTTCAGACTCCGGTCTGGAAGCCGAATACGGTGCGGACATGCAACTTCTTACCATGGCAAAGGAAGGCGGCAAAGAGGTGCGCGAGGCAGAAGGTGTGCTGCACCAATACGACCTGTTGATGAGTGCAGGGGACGAGCCTATGACCTTAACGGTTGAACAGCTTGTTAAGTACAAAGACATCTATGTGGAACAAACCAACCTTTTGTATAAATTGTGGCTGACCGGCAACGAAAGCCTATTAAAAAAAGCCATTGCCGACGATTACAGTGAGCTCAGCGACGAGGATGCCGCAATAATGGAAAACTACAACAACATTATTGTTGATCAACGCAACCTTGCCATGGCAGACCTGGCAGAGGATTATCTTGAAGAAGGCAAAACCGGTTTCTATGCCGTTGGTGCCGCCCATATAGTAGGCGACGGCGCTTTGGCACAGCTCCTTGCCGGCAGAGGTTATACCGTAACGATCGTTGAATAACAGATCACCCCAAGAAATCTGACGATTTCTTGGGGACCCCGACAATAAAAGGGAAGGCAGTTGCGAGACTTCTCATACGGAAGTCTCGCAGTTTTATTCGCCAATTTTCAATTGTCGA
>JAZSIW010000046.1:0-3353 GCA_045534025.1 Eubacteriales bacterium
CGGCGTTTCCCTGCGGCGGAGGTAACGGTTTACCCCTCCCTGGTGCAGGGGGTCGGTGCGGCAGAGACCTTGTCCGCAGGTGTGGTATATTTTAACAAAACAAAAAAAGTTGATGTAATTATTATCGGCAGAGGCGGCGGAAGCGTGAGGAGCTGTGGGAGTTTAACAGCGAACTGCTTGCACGCACCGTTGCCGCATCGGCAGTACCGGTGGTTTCCGCAGTAGGACACGAGACGGATTTTACCATTTGCGATTTTGCGGCAGACCTAAGGGCGCCTACGCCCTCTGCGGCGGCGGAGCTTGTCTTTCCCGACAGCCGTGATATAATACGCCGTTTTGAAAATGCCCTTGCCCGCATGCGTACCCTTGTGGGTGCACGCATCAGCACCGAAAGGCGACTGCTTGAAAGCCTTAAGCAAAGTCGGGCGCTTAGGTCGCCAACGGCGGGCTTTGACGACCTGCGGCTGCGCATAGCAGAGGACGAGCGTAGGTTGTATGCGGCAACAGAGCGAAAATTACAGCTTATAAAACAGCAAACCGAGTCCCTTAAGCCTCGTTTGCAGTCGGCGGCGGTAAGAGCTGTGGGCTTGCATTCTATGCGGCTTTCCGCTTTAAAGGATAGGCTTGCCATACTAGACCCTATGTCTGTGCTTGACCGTGGCTATGCGGCGGTTTGCGATTCCGACGGAAACACTTTGACGGGGGTTTCTTCCCTAAAGGAAGGGCAAAGCTTTGTGCTTAAAATGGCAGACGGCAGGGCAGATGCCACCGTCGGAAAGGTAGAGCTTTATGGAAATGACCTTTGAAAACGCACTTGCACGTTTGGAGCAGGTGGTAAGAGAGCTTGAAGGGGGTAAAGCCCCTCTTGATACAATGCTTGCCCTGTTTGAGGAGGGCAAAAGCTTGGTTGATTTTTGCGAAAAGGCGCTGACCGGCGCGGAACAACGGGTGCTGAAGGTCGCCGAAGACGGCAACACCGTACCCTTTGAAAACAAGCAATAAGGAGGATTTGCTATGAAAGAGGCTTTTTTTGCGGAACTTAAGCGTGTTGCCGCACTTGTGGAGGCAAGGATGAAGCGAGCGCTTAGAGCAAAAGGCATGGACCGTACAGGTTATGAAAAGCTGGCAGAGGCTATGGAATATTCTGTTTTTGCAGGAGGGAAGCGCATACGCCCCTATCTGTGTATAGAGATGTGCAAAGCCTTTGGCGGCAGCGAAGAAAGCGCCATAGCTTACGCCGCCGCATTGGAGCTTATGCAAACCGCATCTCTTATACATGATGACCTGCCCGCAATGGATAACGATGATATGAGACGCGGCAAGCCCTCCAACCACAAGGCATTTGGGGAGTATACCGCTATTTTGGCAGGGGATGCTTTGATTATAGAAAGCTTTTTTGTTGCGTCCACCAATATTTTTTGCTCTATGCAGCAAAATGCCGCCGCCGTTGCCTTCCTTGCAAGGGGCACGGGCGTTGACGGTATGTGCGGAGGGCAACAACTGGACCTGCACATAGAGGGGCAGCCCTGTGACGGGGAAAGACTGCAAAAGACTCACAGACTTAAAACCGTTGCGCTTATGCGTGCGGCTGCAAATATGGGCTGTGTTGCCGCAGCTGCAAGTGAAGATAAGCGCCTGCTTGCCGAAAGCTTTGCTGCCGATTTAGGGCTGGCATTCCAAATAAAGGACGACGTGCTGGATGCGGTTTCCACCGCAGAGGCGTTGGGTAAAACTCCGGGCAAGGATGCGGCAGACGGCAAAAATACATACGTAAGCCTTTACGGACTTGAAAAAGCCAAGGCGCTTGCTAAAGAATACAGCGACCGCGCAGCTGCCACCGCAAAGGAAATAGGCGGCGAAAGCGGCGAAAGACTGCTTGCACTTTGTGAATATTTGCTGGAAAGAACTAACTAAAACTGTGAAATATACAAAAAATGTTGTATAGCTATTGCATTTTTATGCATTTGGTGTATAATGTATATGGTGACTTATGAGTGTTCTTGAAACATTAAACTCTCCTGCGCCTCTAAAGCGCATGAGCGTGGAAGAATTGAATACCCTTGCAGGAGAGCTTAGGGAAAAGCTTCTTACCGTGGCAATCAACAATGGGGGGCATCTGTCCTCCAACCTTGGTGCGGTGGAGCTTACCGTAGCCCTCCATTCCGTGTTTTCCTCTCCTTACGATAGGATAATATGGGACGTGGGTCATCAAGCCTATGCCCACAAGTTGCTTACGGGCAGGTATAAGGACTTCGATACTCTTAGAGAATACGGCGGTATATCCGGCTTTCCCCGCCGCAGGGAGAGCGAGCATGACAGCTTCGGTGCAGGCCACGCAAGCACCTCTATTTCAGCTGCCCTGGGGCTTGCCATTGCGGATAAGCAGGCAGGCAAGCGCAATTACACTGTTGCAGTGGCAGGTGACGGCGCTTTTACCGGAGGCATGATATACGAGGCACTTAACAATATCTCGGGCAAAGGACTTAGACTTATAATAGTGCTTAACGACAACGAAATGTCCATTTCCCCCAGCGTGGGCGGTATAAACACTTATTTGGGCAGACTTCGCACAAATCCAAGGTATCTGGGCTTTAAGTATAAGCTTAAAAAGTTTTTCGCAGCCATTCCCCTTGTGGGCAAGCCTCTTACCAAGATGACAAGGGGCATAAAGAATTTCTTCAAGCGGCTTGTATGGCGTGATAATATGTTCGAAAACCTGGGTCTGCATTACTACGGACCCGTTGACGGTTCTGATATAAAGCGTATGCAGGGCGTTCTCAGGGACGCAATGCGTGATAAAAGTGTAAGCATTGTCCACGTGCGCACTCAAAAGGGCAAGGGGTTTTCCCCTGCGGAGGAACAACCGGAGAAGTATCACGGTGTGCCCAAGGGCGGCGAATACAAGAAAAGCGAAAGCTTCTCCTCTGTTTTCGGCGATATAATGACAAGACGGGGCGGCGAGGATAAAAAGCTTTATGCTGTTACCGCCGCTATGTGTGAGGGGACGGGGCTTAAAGATTTTGCCACCCGTTATCCCGACCGCTTTTGCGACGTGGGCATAGCCGAGGAGCATGCAATGACTTTCTGTGCGGGTCTTTCCGCAGGTGAAATGCACCCTGTGTTTGCGGTGTATTCCACCTTTGCACAGCGTGCCTACGACCAGCTGATACACGACGTGGCGCTTCAGGGCTTGCCGATGATACTTGCTTTTGACAGGGCGGGCATTGTGGGCGAGGACGGTCCCACACATCACGGACTGTTTGATGTGGGCTTCCTTCTTCAAACTCCGTCTGCGGAGGTGTATTCCCCCGAAAGTTATGATGACATGCGTTACAGCATGGCAAAGGGTTTCG
>JAZSIW010000119.1:0-20960 GCA_045534025.1 Eubacteriales bacterium
TGTGCCGCAGATTATTTGGACAGAGCCTTGGATGCAACCCTTTCCGGCGGCGAGCTTAAGCGTATAGAGGTTGCTTCCCTGTTGATACGTAACCTTAAGGTGGCTATTTATGACGAGCCTGAGGCAGGTATTGATATTTGGTCATTTAATATGCTGGTCAACGCTTTCAGCACCTTGGGCAAGGAAAGAAGCGGTTCTTTGATGATAATTTCCCATCAGGAGCGTGTTATGCAGACCGCTGACCGCATTGCAATTATTGCAGAGGGCAAACTTAAGGATATAGGCGCAAAAGATGAGATTATGCCCAAGCTTACGGAAATCTTTTGCAGGGAATGTATAAAGACAAGAAATTAAAATTTTATCGGAGCGATATATGATTAACAAAGAGCTTTTAGGCAGTGATATGCGTATACTTGATATGATTGCATCTATGCCCGAAATCCCCAAAGGGGCGGCGGTTAATGTGCGTAAAAACGGCGAAAAGGCCCTGCGCAGTATTACCGAAAACGTTGATATCCGCACAAAGGAAGACGGCAGAGGCATAGATATAATCATCAAGCCCAACACTAAGGGTGAAAAGGTTTACATACCCGTAAGCCTTACCGAAAGCGGGCTTAACGAAACCGTTGCCAACGATTTTATAGTAGGTGACGGTGCAGAGGTGGAGATTGTTGCAGGTTGCGGTATATGCAACAGCGGCAGTTGCGGCGAAAGCAGTCACAGCGGCGTGCACACCTTTAAAATAGGCAACAATTGCAAGGTTAAATATGTGGAAAAGCATTACGGCGAAGGTGGCGGTCAGGCGGTTATGAACCCTTCAACCGTTATAATGCTTGGCAAGAATTCCGTTTTTGATATGGAGTCCTCCCAGATAAGAGGTATAAGCTCTACAATACGTAATACCGTTGCGTATTTGGCTGAGGAAGCACGTATGAACGTTTCCGAAAGACTTGTTACCCACGGTGAACAGGTGGCAAAGTCGGATATGGAGGTATTTCTTAACGGCAAGGGGAGCAGCTTGCAGATAGTTTCCCGCTCTGTTGCTCAGGACAAGTCTTCCCAAATGTTCCATCCCAAGGCTGTGGGCAACACCGCATGCAACGCACACATCCAGTGCGATGCCATTATCATGGACGAAGCCGCTGTAGGCAGTATTCCCGAAATACAGGCAAACAGCGCTGAAGCCTCTATTATCCACGAGGCGGCTATCGGCAGAATTAATAACGAACAGCTTTTGAAACTTCAAAGCCTTGGTCTTACGGCTGAGGAGGCAGAGGCTGTGATAATTGAAGGCTTTTTAAGCTAAAGTAAAGGGGTATTACGATGATCGCAAAATTTGAAGTTAAGGGTATGCACTGCGCCTCCTGCTCTGCAATAGTGGAAAAGACTATGAGCGAGCTTGAAGGGGTTAAGTCTGCCTCTGTCTCTTTGCTTTTAAACACGGCAGAGGTGGAGTATGACGAAGCCATGATAAGCCCCAAACAAATAGCCAAAGCAGTTAAAGCTGCAGGCTTCCCCACCTCCGTAAAAAAAAAGTAGCTGACGGTCAGCCCCAAACGGATAAGGGCGGACTGCGCATTGCGCTGTCCCTTATGTTCCTTATCCCTCTTTGGTATGTAGCTATGGCACATCATATGAAGTTCCCCCTGCCCCATTTTGCTAAAGAGCATTTTGTAAACGGGCTTTTGCAGGGGGGCTTTTTGTTGCCTATTTTAGTGCTTTGCTACCGTATGCCCGTAAACGGCTGGCGTGCGCTTATAAGGCGAAGACCCGATATGGACAGCTTGGTAGCTACGGGGGTCACTGCCTCCCTTATATACAGCATTGTAAGCCTTATGCGGGGCGAAGGTGCTTATTACTTCGAAGCGGCAGGTATGATACTGTGTCTTATATCCCTTGGCAAGCACATAGAGGCAAAAGCTAAGCGCCGCACGGCGTCGGCGCTTGAAAAAATAATAAGCCTTGCGGTGCCGGAAGCCACGGTCATACGTGACGGCGCAGAACTGCGCATCCCCACAGAAGAGATACAGCTTAAAGACCTTGTGGTGGTTGCAGAAGGCGAGCGTTGTGCTGTAGACGGCATTGTCACCGAAGGGGGCGCTACCTTCGATGAAAGTGCGGTAACAGGTGAAAGCCTTCCTGCCGATAAACTTGAAGGTGACAGCGTTGTAAGCGGCAGTGTTAATATGACGGGCAGAGTTACCGTGTGTGCTATGCGTGTAGGCGATGATACCACGGTAAACCGCATTATAAAACTGATGGAGCACGCCGCCGCCGCAAAAGCGCCCATAGCACGGATAGCCGACAAGGTCAGCAGTATATTTGTTCCTGCCGTTATGGCGCTGGCGGCACTTACCGCCGTGGTATGGCTTATTCTCGGTGACGGCGCAAACGCTTTTGCCCACGGAGTTTCTGTTTTGGTTATCTCCTGCCCCTGTGCCTTGGGACTTGCCACACCCTCGGCTATAACCGTGGGACTTGGCAAGGGTGCGGAAAAAGGCATTTTGTTTAAGGATGCCGCCGCCCTTGAATGCGCAGGCAAGGTAGAACTGTTGGCGCTTGACAAAACGGGTACCCTTACAAAAGGCAGTCCCGTGGTAACGGATACCGTCGGTGACATTAAAGAGATAGCATTGGCGGTGGAAAGCCTTAGCCCCCACCCTGTTGCAAAGGCGGTATGTAAGGCGTATTCCGCAGAAAAGAAGCTTAACGCAACGGATTTTAAAAGCTTTGCGGGCAAGGGTGTTTCCGCAACAGTAGAAGGTAACAGGGTTTTTGCAGGCAACCGCCGCTTTATGGCGGAACAAGGTATTGAGCTTGGCATATACGAAAAAGACGCAGAGGCGTTGGAAAATCAGGGCAAGACACTGCTTATATTCGGCAGCAATGGCGTGTGCCTCGGACTTGCGGCAGTAGCGGATACCTTGCGTGAGGATGCGGTAAGCACTGTCGAAAAGCTAAAGTCTTGGGGCATAAAACCCGTTATGCTTACTGGGGACAACCAAAATGCCGCCGCATATATAGCAGAGGCGGCAAAAATTGAGGAGTACAGCGGGAACCTGCTTCCGCAGGATAAAGCTTCTTATATAGAAAAACGCGTGCGTGAGGGCAAAATTGCCGCCATGGTAGGCGACGGAGTTAATGACGCCCCTGCCCTTGCCACCGCCCCTTTGGGGATATCGGTTATGGGTAGCAGTGATATTGCCGCAGATGCCTCCGACGTGGTGCTTATGGAGACGGGTATAAGCCGTGTGGCGGAAATCGTGCGGATAGGCAAAAAGACCCTTAGGGTTATAAAGCAAAACCTGTTTTGGGCGCTTATCTACAACGTTATTCTTATCCCTGTAGCGGCAGGTGTCTTTACAAGTTTGGGAATTGTAATAACACCGTCTATATCCGCCGCCGCTATGAGCCTAAGCTCACTTACCGTGGTAGGCAACGCACTTAGACTTAAGCTTATACTTAAGGATTAAAAGGTTATAATTTATGGAAAACAAAAGAAATTATGGCATAGACTTACTTAAGGCTTTATCTATGTTTGGTGTGGTATGTATGCACATAACAAACGCAGGGGGAACTTGGATAGAAGGAACATTTTTAAATCCTTCCTCTCTTGTTCTGCGTTTCTTTGGAATGTTTTTTGTTTGTTCAGTAAATATTTTTGCCATGATAACAGGCTACTTATATGTAAAAAAAGACAGTGTTAAATATTCAAATTTACTGAATTTGATGTTTACGGTAATTTTTTGGTGCTTACTTATAACGGGGGTAGCTTACCTTTTTACACCGCAATATTTAGAAGGGATTTCATTAACAAAATGCCTTTCTCCGTTTGGGTCAGGTACGTATTGGTATTTTAAATGCTACATTTTATTGTTCATATTTATCCCGTTTTTGAACAAATTAGCTCTAAGTATAAACCAAAAGCAATACTGCTTTTTACTGTTGGCGCTGTTTTTAACTATGTGTTGCTTAACATCGGTTATTCAAAAAGACCTTTTTGTTGTTGCAGGCGGGTACAGTTCTCTGTGGCTCATGGTCTGCTATCTTGTAGGCGCATACATAGGACTCTATGCACAAACCATAAAACCAAGACCGATTATATGGTCAATGGTTCCCATATTAAACACCTTAACACTTTTCGCTTTGTTCATTATTGCAATGAAGCTATTCGGATCTCCCGTAGGATACAGCCTTCTTGTATCTTATGTGTCACCGTTAACTGTTGTCAATGCTATTTGCCTTGTTTTATTCTTTTCGCAACTAAAAATTGAAAACAAGCTTTGCAAAAAGATAATTGCTTCCACCGGCAAATCCTCTTTCTCGGTATACATAGCACACGGACACGAAATTATATTTGTTGGTGTGTTCGGACGTACATTTGCATTTTTATCAGATTTTAACCCTATTCTTGCATTAGGTATTTGGATCGGCACCGCAGTAGCTATTTACGTAGCAATTTGGGGATTAGATATGCTTCGTCAACAGATTTTCAAACTTACAAGGCTTAATGCATTAAGCGCAAAAATAGGTGCTTGTATTGATAAATATACGGGATTTAATTAAAGAAAGCACATAAAAAGGAGGCGATTTTGTCGCCTCCTTTGATTTTTATTTCTTTGTTTTTTTGCCTATCTTAAGTATAAACAAAAGCAGCAAGGCAAAATATGCCACTATAACCGCAAGGGTAAGGAACACGTTAGTCATTGCAAGGCTTACAAGCAACAAGACCGGTGCACCGAACACTATGCCGAAGGAGCTGCCAAGCACCAAATTGTTTGCGGCAGGGGTCTTAAGCTCGGGGTCTATCTCCCTAAGCAACAAAACACCGGAGCTTATTGTACCCGTAAGCATACCGTACATAGACACAAACCCCTCGTAAACATAGCCGAGGTACAGCTTTTTGCACATAAAGCGTAGGTACGCAAAGGTAGCCGCCGCGCCAAGCAACGCCATAAGAGCAAAGGGCAATATGTAACCCGAAAGCGCTTCAATATTTATGCCTGCGATACCTGCGACTATCATAACGTCAAAGGCAAGACCGGAAATGCGGCTAAGCAGGTAATTATTTTGGTACTGCCTGTTCATAAGCTTTTTGTGGGTAAGCTTTTTCATTATAACACGGCAAACAACGGCAATTACCGAGCCGATAATAAAGTTAAAGCCCCAAAGCAAGGAGGAAACGGTTTGTGCCGCACCTTCGGAAATCATCCCCACCAGCTCCGTAAGTCCGTAGGTTGCGCCGAAGGTCAAAAGATAAACCATAGCCACTAACGCAAACTGAACACTTAAGCGGTCAACGGATTGGGATATGGGAATTTCGTTTTTATCCTGAAAGGTATCAACGGTAACAGAGCCGGAAAGCTCTTCTTTATCGTAAACTCTTTTTGCCTTGTTCTTTTTGTTCAGGTAGTTAAGGTAGATAACGCCCACAACACAAGCACAAAGATAACCTACAGCCGCCAAGGAAAGACCAAAGTTTCTGCCCCCCGCCATGCCGTTAACCTCGTAGGTAGTACCCACGTTGTTTGCCTGACCGGGTCCCTGACCGTATGCCATAGGAAGCAGTATGCCGCTTGCCTTAAACAGGCCGGGCATAAATGTGTACGCAAGTCCTACGGAAACAGTAAGTCCCACAAGTGCCTGCACAAGATAAGTGCTTACGATAAGCGCACCGCTTTTACTTCCGATTATTGCGCCGTCACCCGATTCTTTTACCGGAACACGAAGGGACATCGCTATAAAGCCCAAGGCTATACAATGGTAGGTAAGCATTTCCAAAAAATCGGTATCCACGGGCAAAACACCTGTGGAACGAAGAGCAAGCAACACAAAGCCTGCCAAAACCGCAGTTGGCATCAGCCCCGACCGAACAAACTTCACCTTGCGGCGCAATATGTTTGCAAAAAGGATAAATATTGCTATTATCCCTATCTGTATTATGGGATTCCAAAGAGCGTGGTTTTCCGCAGAATAATTCATAAAGCTTACCTCCGCTTATTGCATTCGTTATAGTAAAGCAAAAATTTATACGCCGAGTAGGGAGAGGCTACCAAGACCTCATAATACACACTGCCGTGGCAAAAAACAAGGGCGTTTTTGCCGTGGATTGCCATATCACCCACCTCGTCCGTGGGTATGCGGATATCTCCGCAGCTTATCTCCTTAGCGGAAAGACTGAAGCTTCCCTCTCCTAACTTTTGGGACTGCTTTTTTTCCACAGAAAAAATCTCCGCACAGGGCACGGAATACACCGCTTCCGCACTTACATCCTTTTCTGCCTGAGCAAGCTGTCCGTCGACCAAAGCCTTTAGGGAGTTGCCGGACAGCATACCGTTTGCTTCGTAAACATATTCCTTGCCGCAAGCATTGCATATAAGCTTATCCTTTTTAGAAATCAAGCAGTCGTATTTACCGCAGTGGGGGCAAATGTAAAGCAGTTTTTCAAGGCCTTCCGCAGGTGCTTTACCTTTATACAAAGAGCCTTCCTTTTGTTGGCGCTGTTCTGCATTTTCGTAAAGGTCACGGTTGATCAGAGCATTAACCTCTTCGTCGGTCATTGCCGCTATTTCTTCCTTGGTGTATATGTTTACTACCTGCCCTTTAACGTCACCCTTGCGGCAACCGCCCGTTGCCCACACGGGACTTGCAAGGTAGCCGCCTGCTATTTTATATGTAACAAGTCCACAGCCCGCCCGTTTTACAAGCTGACCTGTGGAGGGCAATATTTTTGCGGTAACACCGTCCCAGCTACGGACACCCTCCGCAAAAATGCACACGTTTTTGCCCTTTTTTGTCTTCCTCAGCACCTGTATAACCGTGGAGCCTGCAACAGTTGCTTTATATCTTATTATTGGGTCAAAGCCGAATTTTAAAAAGGAATACAGCTTTTTCCAACGGGTAATATGCTCGCTTGCCACAAAATACATTTGATTTTTAAAGCTGGCGGCAACAAACAATGGGTCAAAATCGGTAGTATGGTTAGAAAGCACTATATAGCTTTCGGGCAAATCTTTTGCTTTTTTATATTTGTAGCCGAACTTTAGCTTTAAATACCATATTACAGGTATGCGAAAAGTTTTATAAAACAGCTTGTGTTTTATGCTCACTTTATAAACACCCTACCTTTATTCTGAAATTTCGCTTTCCTCCGCCACTACCATAAAAGAAACGGAAACAGGCATAAGTCCGTTGGAGTAGGACAGGGTTACCGTAGAAAAGCCCTCGCTTAAGGCAGTAACCTTCTTGCCACCCAAACTGATAACACTATTGTCGCTTACCGTCCACTTAAGCATAGCGTCCTCCAACTCAGAACCTTCTATCTGAGAGTACAGCTGCATACTCTCCCCTACTTTGAGGATGTGATATTCCCCTTCGGGCTGTGGCTCAAGGAACAGTCTTGGTATCATTTCCGGCTCTTTTTCACTTTCGGGAGAAGTCTGTGCGGGAGGCTCGGACAGTATTGTATTTTCGCTTTCTTCGGTGCTTTCGTTTTCTTCGGTGCTTTTGCTTTCCTCGGAACTTTCACTTTCTTCGGAGCTTTCGCTTCCCTCAGAGCTTTCGCTTCCCTCAGAGCTTTCGCTTCCCTCAGAGCTTTCGCTTTCCTCGGAGCTTTCGCTTTCCTCTGAGCTTTCGCTTTCCTCGGGGCTTTCGCTTATATAACTTTGCTCGTACACGGAAGACTCTTCCGCACTTTCCGAAACTGTGCTGTTATCCTCTAAGCCTTTGCTGCAACCGCAAAAAGCCAAAACCAACACAAAACTCAAAAAAATACAAAGCTTTTTCATTAACCGTTCTCCACTATATAATCTGCAAGTCTGCCTATCTCTTTTTCCTCGCAGTAAGCTTTTACGCTGATGCTTCCGTCGTCGTTATACTCGGTCTCCAGCACTTCACCAAAGGAATACAGCAATGACAGCTTACCCGCCGCAGAGCGCGGAAATTTAAAGCAAACGGATTTTCTGCCGCCGCGTACAATATCCTCTAAAATAGATATAAGCTTATCCACGCCCTTACCCGTAAGTGCGGAAATCTCGATAGCATCGGCAGGGATGAAATCCCTATCCACAACCTTATCTATTTTATTAAATACCTGAACTATGGGTTTATGCTCACCGCACAGCTCGTCAATAAGCTTTCTTGTAACCTCGCTTTTACGGCGACGGCGACTGTCCTCCTCGGAGGAGTCGGTTACACTTATTATTATATCTGCAAATTTAAGCTCGTCAAGAGTAGATTTAAAAGCTTTTATCAAATGATGGGGCAAGCCGTCGATAAAGCCTACCGTATCGGTAAGCAAAAGCTCCTCGCCGCCTTCGGTGGTAAGCAGACGGGTAGTAGGGTCAAGGGTAGCAAAAAGCTTGTTTTCCGCCAAGATGCCTGCATCTGTCAAATAGTTTAACAGCGTGGACTTGCCGCTGTTGGTATAGCCCACGATAACGGCGCTTTTTATGGGCTTTTTATCCCTTGCCGCACGCTTGGTGAGGCGGGTGCGCTCCATTTCCCTAAGCCCCTCTTCCAAGGCGGCTATACGGCGCTTAATGTGCCTGCGGTCGCTTTCCAGCTTGCTTTCACCGGGGCCTCTTGTACCTATGCCGCCGCCAAGACGGGACAGCTCCTTACCCTTACCAGTAAGACGGGGGGCAGTGTAGCGCAGGCAAGCTATTTCCACCTGCATCTTTCCCTCGCCAGTTACGGCGTGAAGGGCAAAAATATCAAGTATAAGCATTGTTCGGTCGATGACCCTTACACCGATAAGCTCTTCCAGATTGTTAAGCTGGGAGGGAGAAAGCTCGTTATCAAAGACCACCAAATCGATATCCCCATCGGCGGCAATAAAATCCGCTATTTCCTTTGCTTTGCCCGTACCGATATAGGTTTTTGCGTTGGGAGAGTCCAGATTTTGAACCACCCTTGCCGCCACGGTACCGCCTGCGGTATCAAGCAGATTTTCCAACTCGTCCAAAGAAAGCTCGGAGGCAAATTGGTCACCCGTACACACGGAAACCAACACACCGCGCACCGCCTTTTCTGCAAGTGCCTTGTTTTCATCCTTTAACAGCATAAAGCCCCTCCTTACATATTGCAACCGCCCCAAGAAGTTTGACGACTTCTTGGGGACCCCGACAAAAAAGGCAACGCAAATGCGTTGCCTTTTTAATACCATGCCAATTAGTCCAAATTGTACTTCTTCTTAAACTTGTCAACGCGTCCGCCGGAATCAACAAACTTCTGTTTACCGGTAAAGAACGGATGGCCCTTGGAGCATATATCAACCTTAAGCTCGCTCTTGGTAGACACAGTCTGCATTTCCGCACCGCAAGCACATCTTACGGTAACTTTATTCAACTTAGGATGGATGCCTTCCTTCATTTAACTTCCCTCGCTTCCTATAACATAATCATTCTTTTCACAAAGTGCAGTATAGCACAACGAAAAACAAAAATCAATAGTTTTTTTGTTTTTTACAAATTATTTTTTATCAGCTATAAACATTGTTACCACACAGAACAGCTCAAAGGCAATAAGAGCCACGCTTTGGGGTATGTTAAGCTTTTTAATTTTTACGTTTAAGATAAAGGCGATGCCTACTGCCAAGTATACGGCGGCAAAAATTATGTTAACCACCGCTGTGCTGTCTATCAAAGCCTTGGCTATCATAAGCGGAGGCAGTACCATGCAGGAAAAAGGCACGGGAACGCCTGTAAACGCTTTCATATTAAGGTCGGGGGTTTCTTCTATAGCCTGTGTATTGAAGTATGCCAACCTTATTGCCGCACAGCTTGCGTACACTATGTATACAGCCATATCGTACCAATGGTTAAAGCCACAAGAGTAGGCGATAACAACGGGCGCTATGCCAAAGGAAACCATATCGCAAACCGTATCTATTTGTATTCCGAAAAGCTTTTCCTTTCTTGTACGGCTGCCTGCGCCACGGGCAATGCGTCCGTCAAACATATCGCAAAGGCCCGACAGCAAAAACATACATACCGCCAGCAAAAGATGGCCGCTTGTTGCGGAAAAGCATGCCACAATGGCAGATGCCAGGCCCAACAATGTTACAAAGTTAGCAAGGTTATATACACCTATAAACATAATTATATTCCTCTCTAAATCTATTCCGTATCAACCATAGCGTTTACGGTTTTTAAGCTCGCCGTACAGCTTAACAAAGCTTTCGTGGCGGCTGCATGAAACATCGCCGCTTTTTACCGCCGCTATTATTGCACAGCCGTCCTCTTTAAGATGAGTGCAACCCCGAAACATACAGTCACCTATATACTTTTCAAATTCGGGGAAGCAAAGGTAAAGCTCCTCATGCTCTTCCACGCCAAGCTTATCCTCGTCCAGCATGGTAAAGCCGGGGGTATCCGCAATATAGGTATCCTTATCCACGGGGAAAAATTCGGTATGTCGGGTAGTGTTTCGCCCACGGGCAATTTTCTTGCTTAGCTCGCCCGTTTCTGCCTGCATTGTCGGATAAAGAGCGTTAAGCAGGCTGGACTTGCCCACGCCCGATGCACCTGCAAACACCGCAGTTTTTCCCTTAAGGTAATCCCTCAGCACTTCTACGCCCATACCTGTGGAAGCGCATACGGGAAAGCAGTCGTAACCTACCGTGCCATATATTTCCAAAATCTCGTCTGCACTCTTAAGGTCACATTTGTTAATGACCACCGCCACATCGACGCCCGCTTTTTCCGCCATAACCGTAAGTTTATCAATATTGTACGGATACGGCGCAGGTGATGCCACGGCGCTGACTATTACAAGAGTGTCTATGTTGGCAACAAGGGGACGAGGCAAAGCGTTTTTGCGTAGGGCTACGTTTCTTATAAAGCCGCTTCCGTCTGCGTTGCGCTCTATCTCCACCCTATCGCCTGCCATAAGGCGTATACCGTCCTTGCGTATGCGACTGCCTGCTTTGCAAAACAGCTCCTCACCGTTTACAGAAACCGTATACAGACCTTTCTTCTCCTTGATTATTACACCAAGCTCCGATTCCATTTTATTCCTCTTCCTCACTGCTTATGTCAGCCGAGTCCGTACTGTCCTCAAGCTCCATGCCGTTGTTTGCAGCAACGGTGATAATAACCGGGTTGTCGGAATACACAGGGTCACCGACCTCGTGAGATACATCAATTACCGTGCCGTAAGGCTCGTCGCTCTTTTTATCGTAAACAAAGCGATAATGCAGAATATCCGCCTCCATAACAAGAACGTTTCTTGCCTCTTTTTCGGTAAGTCCCATTATATCGGGCATAAATTTGCATTGCTTGCTGATTTTAACATCCACCTTAGTCGCACGGGAAACAACTGCATCCTCGTCGTATTCCTGCCAAACAACAACGCCGTCCTCTTTTTCGGACTCCACCTCTTCAACCGTACCTAAGGACAAGCCCATATCGTCAAGAAGCTTGCTTGCCTCTTCCTCGGTTAGGTCAAGTAGGTTAGGTATTTTTACATTGTTTTCCGGATAATAAACATAAATACGAAAACTGTCGGTTTCTTTGATTATGTCACCGGGGTTAAGCTTCACATAATTGCCGTCTTTTAATATTTCTATTTTTAAAACCTGAGAAGTAGTAGCAAAACGTAATACCGTCTTCAAATCCGAAGGAAGCCCTTCACTTTCATCCGACACTGCTTCAATTTTAAGCTTGCTTCTTTCTACGCCCCAATCTTCAAAATATTTTTTTACGTAAGACTCACTATAGAACAGCATATCCTCGTAAACATTTTCCTCAGGGCCCTTGCTTACCGTAAGCACAAGGCTTGTGTAATACTCCTTCCCCTCGGGGATAACAACCGTGCCTGTACGGTTTTGCTTTATTATCTCGTTGCGGGGTCTTTCGCTTTTTACGTAGTTAACGTTTATTTCGGTTATTTTATTTACTTCCTTTAGGTCTGCCATCAGTTCCTTGCCGTATATCTCACCTTCCAAATTGGGAATAGTGGTTATAATTGGCTCGTTGCTTCCGTCAAACATGGACTTAACATAGCTTTCGAACAGGAACAGCATTAATGCGCCCGCAACCAAAAGGAAAGCCAGCGCCACACCCAAAACCATAGGGAACATTGTATGACTTGCACCGGTGAACAAGGATTTTTTACGCTTTTGCCTTATCTTTTTGCTGCGCTTCTTACCTTTTTCACGCTTTGGCGGCTCTTTTACTTCTTCATTAATTTTTTTGCCGCTGAAAACCGAGGCATCAACCCCCGTATAGGGTATTATTTCATCAATGCTTGCTGTGGCTATACTGTCAATGTTGACAGTGTTGGGCAGTACGGCAGCCTCAATGCTGCCCGACGTAAAAACCACATCGGGGTTGTTATACACAACCTCCAAAGCTTTAAGCATACCGTGGGCAGAGGGAAACCTCGCCGTCGGCTCTTTCTCAAGGGCGCGCAGTATTATCTGGTTAAGACCTTCGGGGATGGCACTGTTGACCTCTATGGGCGCAACAGGTTGGTCGTTAACCTGCATCATTGCCACGTTTATGGCATTTTCGTGCACAAAAGGAAGCCTGCCCGTGCACATTTCGTAAAGCATTATGCCAACAGAATACAAATCCGCATGGAAGTTGGTTCGCCTACCGCTTGCCTGCTCAGGGCTGATGTAGTACACGGTACCTATTGCCTTTTCCGCCACGGTAAGGGAGGAGGCGTTGGGGAGCTTGGCGATGCCGAAGTCGGTTACCTTAATATCCCCGTCCTTGTTAAGGATAATATTTTGTGGCTTTATATCCCTGTGGATAACGCCCTTGCTGTGGGCGTGCTCCAGTGCCTTAAGGATTTGGATGGCATAGAAGCAGCCTTCCTTCCAAAACAGCAGACCCTTTTTGTCTATATATTCCTTAAGGGTAATGCCGTCCAGATATTCCATAACAATATACTTCATATCGTCGTATATTGCCACGTCATAAATACTGACTATATTTTTATGGGACAGCATGGCAACAGCCTTTGACTCGTTAATAAAGCGCTGTACCATTGCATCGTCCGAATTGAATTCGCTGTTTAATATCTTTATGGCAACAAGGCGGTTCATTATAAGGTCTTCTGCCTTAAAAACAAACGCCATGCCGCCCTCGCCCACCAGCTTTAAAATCTTGTAGCGGCGGTCAAGAACTTTGCCTATATAATCTGCATAATTTTTAGCCACTATTTGCCCTCCTTCATCAGAAGAACCACGGTGATATTATCTCCTCCGCCGCCGTCCTTTGCGGCGTTTACAAGAGACTTCACCTTGCTTTTTACACCTATTACTGTGTTTATCGTTTTACTTATCTCATCAAGAGGTACATAATTTATAAGTCCGTCACTGCAAAGAAGCAAACTGCTGAAATCCTCCACCATAAAGAAGTCCGCCATAACGTCCTTATCTATACCAAGTGCCCTTGTAATTACGTTGCGGTTGGGATGATTTTTAGCTTCTTCCTCTGTTATTTTACCGTTATCCAGCAAATACTGCACGAATGAATGGTCCTTTGTAACCTGCTCCAGCTTGCCCTTGTACATACGGTAAAGTCTGCTGTCGCCCACGTTTATCACAAAAGCCTTGTCACGCCAAACAAACGCCGCAACAATGGTGGTACCCATGCCTTCAAGCCCCGTGTCGCTTGAGGCGCGCTTAAATACTGCTTCATTAGCCTCGGAAACGGCGGTAAGCATTGCACTTTTTATTATTTGACCCGAAAGTGCCTCGCCGCTTTTACCTATCTCTTTAAACAGCGTGTCGGTATATACGCACACCGCAAGCTCGCTGGCTATGTCGCCGCCGTGAACACCGCCCATACCGTCACAGACAAGGGCGGAAACCCACTCCTCCGATTCGGTAATCTTAAAGCTATCCTCGTTGCATTTGCGGACCTTGCCAACGTCGCTTTTTCCGTAACTGTACATTATTTGCTCACCTTATTTCTGTCAATTGACCAAGCTTTCATGCTCGTCCCTAAGCTGTCCGCAAGCGGCAGAGATATCACTGCCAAGCTTGCGCCGCACCGTTGCGGTAATGCCGTAGCCTTCCAAAATCTTTACAAAGGCCAATGCCGCCGCGCGTGATGCGGTTTTAAAGCTACGCTCCTTTATCTCGTTAACGGGTATAAGGTTAACGTGACACAGGCTGCCCTTTATCTTTTTGCCAAGCTCCTCCGCCAAAGCGGGGGTATCCGTAACGCCCGATATAAGGGCATACTCAAAGCTTGTACGCCTACCCGTTATCTTTTCGTAATCTCTGCACGCCTGCAAAAGCTCGTCCACAGAGTACTTGTTGGCTATGGGCATAATGCTTTGCCTTAGCTCGTCATTAGGTGCGTGTAAAGACACGGAAAGGGTTATTTGCAGTTTTTCTTCTGCCAAGCGTCTTATATTGTTAACCAAACCGCAGGTGGACAGGGATATATGTCGGTGACCTATATTAAGCCCTTTGGGGTGGTTTACAAGTCTTAAAAATTTAAGCACGTTGTCATAGTTATCAAGGGGCTCGCCCATACCCATAAGCACCACACCGGACACACGCTCACCCGTGTCCTTTTCTGCCGCTTGTATCTGAGATATCATCTCCGCCGCAAACAGGTTGCGCTTTAAGCCCTTTAAGGTAGAGGCGCAGAATTTACAGCCCATACGGCACCCTGCCTGCGTGGATATGCACAGGGTGTTGCCGTGATGATAGCGCATAAATACGCTTTCTATGTATTCGCCGTCATACAGTCTGAACAAATATTTTACCGTGCCGTCAATAGCAGAAACCTGCTTTGCGGCAATGCTAACGTCGGGTATAAGACAGTTTTCCTTAAGCTTGTCTCTTAAAGACTTTGAAATATCCGTCATACCGTCAAAGCCCACGCCAACGGCGTGCAACCAGCGAAATATTTGATTTGCCCTGTATTTCGGTTGACCGAGGCTTGCCATATACTCCGCAAGCTCTTCGGGCAACATGCTTTTTATATCGGTCATTACTTTTTCTCCAGCACGGCTATATAAAAGCCGTCGTGATTTTCTTCATAGGGCAACACGGTGCGTTCTTCGGTTAACACTGCACCCGATGTGCTGACAAAGGGATGTACGACCCCCTCGTTTTCGTCCTTGTTTATGGTACAGGTGGAGTACACAAGTCTGCCGCCTTTTTTCAGATAAGCAAAGGCGTTCTTCAGTATGGCTTTTTGGGTTTCTATAAGCCTGTCCAGCCCTTCCAAATCCTTATACCTTATTTCCGGTCTGCCCTTTATTGCGCCTATACCCGAACAAGGCACGTCACATATAATGCGGTCGGCGCTTTCCAAAAGTTCTGAATTCTCTGCCCTGCCGTCCTGCTTTTTTGTGCTTACAATATTAACGCCGAGGATGGATGCAGTTTTTTCGATAAGGCTTAGCTTGTTGGCGTGGATATCCATTGAAAGCACGCTTCCTCTGTTTTCCATATCCAGCGCCGCACCGAGAGTTTTACCGCCGGGGCAGGCACAAACGTCTATTATGCTATCTCCTGCCTTAGCTGCCAAAGCAGAAACAGCATGCTGCGAGGATAAGCCCTGAACAAAGCAAAGCCCTTCCGCAACTGCGACAAGTCCCTTCTCTGCACCTGAGGTAACAATAACTGCATTGCCGTCACAACTTGCCTCAGCACCTTTATCCCTAAGCCGGTCACATAAGGCTTCGGGAGTTATTCTTAAAGTATTTGTCCGCAAAATCAATGGGTTGGGGTTAAAAAACGCCCCCATAATTTTGTCTTTTTCCTTAGGATATTGGCTTGCAATAAGTTGGCAAATCTCGGGGGAAAGAGAATATTTTACGCTGTCCCCGCTTTCCTCCACCGATGCCAAAAGCTCTGCCCTGTTGCGGCAGGCGGAGCGCATAACTGCGTTTACAAAGCCTTTGCGCTTTTTGCCGCTGACAAGGGCTACGCTTTCACTGCAAGCCGCCATATCGGGCACCTTCATATAAAACAGCTGTAAAAAGCCAAGGCGCAGTACCGCAAGCAGTTCTGCCTCTATATCCTCGGTCTTTCTGCCCGATGCTTTCTCTATCATACAGTCAAGGGTAATGACACGCTCGGCACCGCCGTTCACAAGAGCAACACCGAAGGATTTATCTATACCCTTAAGGTCAAATTTTTTTAGTGCGGTCGATATTTCTATATTGGAGAATGCGCCTTGCTCCCACACACGGCGAAGGACGCACACGGCAAATTGCCTTGCTTTATCACCCACGGTCAGTCACGCCTTTTTGCTATTGAGATATATCTAAGCAACATAAGAGCACTGCTGGCAAGGGCAGCAACATAGGTCATAGCCGCCGCGCTGAGCACCTTTTTAGCGCCGCTTATTTCGCTGTCTGCAAGTATGCCGCAGTGTTCCATTGCCCTAAGTGCACGGCGGCTTGCGTCAAACTCTACAGGCAAGGTCACAAGCTGAAACAGCGTGGAAAGGGAGAACAACGCTATACCTATCCAAACAAGCTCCATAAGCCCTAAAATCAAGCCCAAAAGCAAAAGGGGCATGGAAAGGCGAGAGCCAAGGTTGGTAACGGGCACAAGAGCCATACGCAGTTTTGCGGGTCCGTACGCCTCGGCATACTGTATGGCGTGACCTGCCTCATGACAAGCTACACCGATAGCCGCAACGGAGGTCTTGCCGTACACGCTTTCGGAAAGGGCGACCGTGTTGGTCTTAGGGTTGTAGTGGTCGGTAAGACTGCCGCTTGTTCTTGTTATACCAACGCCGTAAACGCCGTTGGACTGCAACATATGCTGTACGGCACGTTCTGCCGTAAGTCCCTGCTTGGAAGCCTGCTTTGCGTACTTGTTAAATGTAGTTTTAACCCTTGCGCTTATTATGAGGGAAACAAACATTGCTATAATCAGCGCAATGTAGCTCCAATCCACATACGCATAGCCGTAATAACCGTAATATCTTATCATCTTTATCAGCTCCTTGATAAGTTAAAGCTTGTTGCCTGCCAAAAACTGGGCAGCGGTCATAGCACGCTTGCCCTCGGGCTGAAGCGCGGTAATGACAACGCTTCCTTTTCCGCAAGCAATCTCTATACCTTCGGCTTTGGCGGAAAGCACCGTGCCTGCCGCACCGCTTCCCTCTCCTTTTTCGGCGCTTATAAGCTTATAACGCTTGCCGCCGATAAAGGCGAAAGCGCAAGGATAGGGAGAAAGCCCGCGGATTTTGTTATAAACCGCCGTGTTATCCTGTCCGAAGTCAACTTCTGCTTCGCTTTTTTCTATTTTTGCCGCATAGGTGGCAAATGCATCGTTCTGAGGAACGGGAACAAAACCGTCACCTGCCAAAAACTCGCTTATAGCATCGGCGCCGAGCTGTGCCAACAGGTCGTGATATTCCCCTGCTGTCATAGTGTCACTTATGGGCGTTTCCTTAACAAGAAGCATATCGCCCGTATCAAGTCCTTCCGCCATTTGCATAACCGTAACGCCGCCTACCGTATCACCCTCCATAACCGCACGGTTTATGGGGGCGGCACCTCTGTGTCTGGGTAAAAGAGATGCGTGGATATTAACGCAACCGCCCTTTGCCGCTTCAAGCACAGCCTTTGGCAATATTTTGCCGTATGCCGCAACAACTATATAATCTGCATTTTCGGCTTTAATTATACTTTGTGCTTCTTCTTCCTTAAGACTTTGAGGCTGGTACACCTTAAGCCCCTTTTCCAAAGCATAGGCCTTAACAGGTGAGGGCGTAAACGCCATACCTCTGCCCCGCTGTTTATCGGGCTGAGTTATAACAAGGCTTATGTTATGTCCGTCCTCGTATATACGTTTAAGGGCTTCTACCGCAAAATCGGGCGTGCCCATAAACACAATGTTACATATTTTCAATTTCTTCCTCCGTAAGCATACGCAAGGCGTTATCCGTAAATAAAATGCCGTCCAGATGGTCCAGCTCGTGGCAGAAGCAACGGGCAACCAGGTCGGTACCGTCCGCCTCGTAATACTTGCCCTTGCGGTTCATTGCCCTTACCTTAACATAAGCGGGACGTCTGGTTATGCCCCACTGACCGGGGACGGAAAGGCAACCCTCGCACTCCTCTTGGGTACCTCTTGTTTCGATTATCTCGGGATTGATAAGCTCCAACACCTGCTCGCCGTTATCAACAAGCACAACACGGCGCAGTATGCCAACCTGTGGTGCAGCAAGGCCTACACCCCCGGAAGCCTTTAAAGTTTCCTGCATATCGTCAAGAAGCTGTATAAGACGGGGGCTTAGTTTTTCAACAGGGCGTGAAACCTTACGCAGGGTCTCTTCACCATCTTTAAGTATATTCAAAAGTGCCATTACGAAGTACCTCTCTATACGGTAAACGGATTGATATCTATATCCACAGCCGCCCTGCCCTTTTGAGGCATGGCAAACCGTGCCATAAGAGTGCGGAAGAAGCTTCGGCACTCCTTATTATCTCTGTATTTAACAATAATCTTGTTGCGGTATTTTCCGCCGATTTTATATATACCCTCTTTATAGGGACCCATTTTTATAAGCTTGATGTGGGCAAGTGCGCCTGCGGCTTTTTCAAACTCTGCCGAAAACTCTGCCGCTGTTTTGTTTACCTCATCCTCGTCTGCCGAGGAAAATGAAAACACGGCTATGTCGCAAAACGGAGGGAAAACCACTGCTTTTCTAAGCCTTATCTCGCTGTTGTAAAAAGCTGTGTAATCCTGCTTTGCGCCCAGACGCAAGGTTTGATGAAGTGGATTATAGGTTTGCACAATGGCTCTGCCGCGCTTGCCCGACCTGCCTGCCCTGCCTACCAGCTGGGTTATAAGGGAAAACATACGCTCGCATGCACGGAAATCACTCATATACAAAACACTGTCCGCCATAACCAAGCCTACAAGGGAAACCTTAGGGAAGTCCAAGCCCTTTACCACCATCTGTGTGCCGTAAAGCACCGCCGCCTCTTCTCTGCCGAACTCCTCAAGTATCTCATCGTGTGAAAGCTTGGCTGACGTGGTATCGGTATCCATACGCAGTGCTTTGCCCTCGCCGAGGAGCTCTTCCAGCTCGTCCTGTAAAAGCTGTGTGCCGTAGCCGAAATAGCCGATGTGGCTACCACCGCACTCCGGGCAGTTTTGAGGCTTGTTTTCTATTCTTCCGCAATAGTGGCAAATAAGCTTGCCGCGCCTGTTTGCGTCACTGCTGTATGCGTGATAATTTAGGGAGACAGAGCAACGGTCACAGGTGAAAACATAACCGCAGCTACGGCAACGAAGGGCAGAATTATAGCCCCTTCTGCCAAGGAAGAGTATTGCTTGCTCTCCTTTTTCTACCGTATCCTTTAAGGCTTCTCTCAGCTCCTCGCCGAGAAGAGCGCCTTTCTCAATCTCTTTATCCCCCACAATATCAACTATCTCCACCTGCGGAAGCTCTGTACCGCCGAAGCGTTCATCCAGACTAAGCAGATGATATACGCCCTGCGTAGCCTTATAATAGCTTTCCACCGAAGGAGTTGCCGACGCCAAAAGCATCAAAGCGCTGTGTCTTGCACAGCGGAAACGGGCAATATCCCTTGCGTGATATTTGGGGTTTTTTTCTGATTTGTAAGTATGCTCCTGCTCCTCGTCAAGGACTATAAGTCCTATATTTTCAAAAGGAGCAAAAACCGCCGAGCGAGTGCCTATAACAACCTTGACAACACCTGCACGGATGCGTGCGTAGGTATCCGCCTTTTCACCTGCGGAAAGCTTGGAGTGGAGTACCGCACAACTTTCACCGTAGCGGGCAAAATAGGTTGAGACCGCTTGTGCGGTAAGCCCTATCTCGGGTATTAAAACTATAGCCTGTCTGTTTTGACGCAAAGCTTCGTCAACCGCCTCAAGTATAAGCTTTGTCTTGCCGCTGCCCGTAACGCCGTGAAGCAGGCAAGCCTGCGGTTTGCCTTGGCGCATATACTGAAGGATGCTGTCCTTTACCTGCCTTTGCTTTTCCGACAAAGTGTAGGGCCTTGAGGTATACGCATCCGCCGCATAAGCCAAGCGCTGAACACGCTTGCGATTGATGGCAAGGACTCCCTTAACCTCTAAATTCCTTACGGTGGCGGCAGAAATCCCCTCTTTTGCCAAGTCCTCAAGGGCTCTTTCACCCTCTGCCAAAAGGCTTACCAGCAATTTTTGCTTTTCGCCTTTCAGGGGAACATCGTTTTTTAAAAGCTTTGCGTAAGCTTTGGTTTTAACATTGGATTTTTCCGCTACCTCACTGTGCTTGAACAAACAGCCCTTCTTGCAAAGGTTTGCGGCAATATTTAAGCCCTCCTTACCGAAGTAGCGCAAAATATCCTGCTCGTACGCCTTTTCCTTCTGTTTTACAAAACAGAAAAGCTCGTCATCAAGGTAAAGGTCGGTAGCGGTATAAAACACCTTACTTTTAAGGTTTATACCGTCGGGAAGCATAAGCTTAAGTGCACTGCCGTAGGTGCAAAAGCAACGGTCGCGGACAAAAGCCGCCAAAGCCATAGCCTCATCCGTGGCGGCAAGGTCGTATTCCGGCACCGAAAACAGGCTTTTTACGCCTGTAGGGGGTGCAGAATCCTCCCACACGCTGACCACAAAGGCACTTTGCCGTCTGTTACTTTTACCAAAGGGTACCACCGCCAAAACACCTGTACGCACCTTGTCCTTTAAATCCTCGGGCACTGCATAGGTATACGCCTTGTCGTAGGCAACGGTAGTATCCAGCAGATACACCTGGCAAAGCAACATGGTTATTCTACTATTACGCTGAAGTCGCCCTTTTGAAATCTGTTTACAGCAAGACTTACTGCCTTTTCGTTAGGGTCTTCGTCTGCATAGCTTTTATCAAATTCCCGGCGAAGTTCACCGTGTTTGTCTTTTTCGTTCTGCTTATAGGTTATATAGCGTGCGCCCTTTGCGGCGGCAATAACCAGCATATAACGGTTAACGTCGTTGTTTGTTAAATCCTGAACGGAAGGGTAAAGCA